>NZ_PEAZ01000044.1:0-50139 GCF_002734245.1 Sphingobacterium sp. 1.A.4 | reverse complement strand
AAGAGCAGATTCCTATGGCATCCAAAATATGGAAATGCAGGGTGCAATGGCCATCTTCACGGTAAACTTGAAAAGAATCCTGAAATTGATCTAAAAAGGAGGAATATTACCTCAAAATCAATGGATTTGAGATTCTGAAAGCCTAAATAGCCACTCATGGTCGATTAAACCTTCAATAAAACCATTAAAAAACAAATTTTCAGAAATCCTTAGAACAAAAATGACCGAGTAAGATAAATCTTGTACTCAGTCATTTCTTTAAATCTCATTAAAAAGTTGAGACTTTTTCAGTGCCCTCATGAATTTTACATGGCTTTTTTATTTGGATGAAATCCTTATTGAGGAATCTGTAGGAGTCTTACCTCACACATCTGGAAGTTTGTACCACTCCGTAATTGCAGTATAGAGAACTTATAGTACTTATACGCTGTGCTATTATTGAAGGTAAATGTTCTAGATAGGTATCGCGAAGGGAATTCTTCATTGCTCCGGTGATCAATCTCTGTCCAGGTAGTACCATCGTTTGATCCTTCGACTTTCCATTCTTTAGGATCCCTTTCTTGGGCATCATTACCCGAGGTCATCCGGTATCCATTAATGATCTGCGGAACATAGTACTCAAATTGCCAGGTCAGGCTGTTCCCAACCCCACCAATGAATACCTTAGTGTTGGTATTGTTGTCGATCATTTTCTTGGAACCTTCATTGGCATCCGGTCCGCCACTGTTATCATGCGAAATGGTAAAGATGTTGTCGAAATTCGTCAAGTCTTTGATCTGCCCAGTTTCCGATAAAAGAAACTCGATCGTGGCTTTGGATTTTTTCGGAGTAATAACCGTTAGGAATATCCGTTTGAATTCCCCCGGGGCAAATGATAGGGTTGCTGTTTTCTCCGTGGAGAAGATAACAAATACGGAGGAAGAAACAGCGTGTGTCCAAGAGGCGGATTCAATCTCCATCGCAGTTTCAAAAGAAAGTTCCATTTTTCGATCCGGTAGAATTTTCGTAGCTACCTGTATATAGGATGAAGGATTGATTTTAATGGTTTCCTCCCGTTGGGCCCAATAACCTTCCCCATTCAATACGACCATCTTTACCTTATAGGTTCCTGTATTCAGAAACGTATGGGTAGGAGAAAGTTCGGATGATGTGCTATCATCAGCGAAATCCCAACGGACCTCTTTAAAATTACTTGATTTATTATCAAATTTATAGGTAAAGGGATCCTTTGGATCTGCTACAGTGAAATTAAAGGCCGCTGCAGGTTTTTCCTCCAATCCATCTACTGGAGAATTGTCGATTATATCCTCTCGGGTGCAGCCCATGCTGATGGTAATAAGCATCAGCAGAAGGGCATATGTCGATTTTAATAGTTTCGTTTTCATAATATGGAATCTTTTAGGTGGCTATGGAATTCTGATCATTCTCCACTCGGAAGCTTGGAACAAACTGGAACCCACATTGGACGTAATATTCAAACGGTAATGGGTATATGCTTTTGGTAGATCAATATCAAACCTTCTTGTCAGGTTCCGTGAGGTGAATACCTCAGCGGATCTCGAATCGATGGTTGTCCAGGTAATTCCGTCATTGGAAGCTTCCAGATGCCATACATTCGGATCCCTGTCCGATGCATCATTTCCAGATGTCAAAGTATAAGAACCGATCTTTTGTGGTGTGCTAAAAACAAGTTTCGCTTGAAGATCTCCAACAAACCTACCCACAAGCCATTTGGAATTATAATTACCATCAATGAATTTTAAAGATCCTTCACCGGCATTTGGTCCACCTGAGTTGTCCTTATTCACGCTGAAAACCCCTTGGTTGGTCACATCGACCTCAATTACATTCTCCGAATCAATCAGCAAAATTGTATAGCTTTTTGCCGGATTGATCACATGAAGGGATGAACTGGTCATTTCCACCATGATCGCCAATTGTTTATTCACGTTTGCTGAGATAACAGACCAAGGAACATCTACATTAAAATTAGCGGTTCTTGCGTTACTTGCAACCTGTACCCTTGATGGCATGGTGAACTGACCAGCCTGTAGGGCAACCGTATTAGCCGGCAATACACCCGATTGTATCAATTGGGCAATGGTATCTGTGGAGGTTGCTAAGTTCACAGTAAAGGTAGGGCCAGGAAAACTAGCCAGTGTGATACCGATCGGGATGGACATCCCCGAAGAGGCACTTTCATAATTCGTTTGGTTTTTCGCAACCAGAACCTCACCAGCACCGTTGGTAAAGGAAATATAATGGATATCATCCAAAACCAACAGATCCTCTGTATTCAAAATGATCACCCCATCGGTTTTTGTAGGATCGATGTTATTACCCTTTCCAGCTTCTGTGATCTTATAGCCGATCACAATATTTTTTCCGAAATATTTTTCCACCTCTGTACGGGTAATCTTGATTTCGAATTTGCTAGAATCAGCCCCAAAGTTAACCTTGATGGCATTGGGCAACATGATCGATTCTGCCGCCACCGCCACATGGTCGGAACCAAGATTCCCATCGGCGATATGCTCAAGAGCGGCTTCCTGATTGACACCAAGGGCGACTTCGAAAGCTTTGGCGGCGGGTTTGGATAACTTTATGCTTACCGGAACAACCACCTGTTCGTTTGTTTTTATTACCTGACCGGCTATACTACCCGTTCCAACCGTTGTCGGATTATTCTGGGTAGATTCAAACTCCTTTAGGTCTTCTCGTGAACAGGCAGAAAATGCTATAGCTGCAACGAAAAGATAGGAGAGATAGAGAAGATTATTTTTCTTTTTCATACGGCATTTCTTATTTATCAATCCATACACGGCCGTCCAATTGCCAACCTGATTGTCTTGGAACTTTTAGCCAACTAATGATCTGTGTTGCTATATCGATGGTCCTTGGAACCTGTGCGCCTAAATTCTGGGAAGATGGGGCACAGAGGTAATCGTTGAAGTTCAGGATCTGATAATTGCTATTTCCAGTTTTCAGATGTAGACCAAAACTTCCTTCATCCTTAATGATACCTGCCTCAGATCGCATCATCGGATAATGAGCAACCAGATACTGCATGTAAGGATGGTTAGGATCAACACCTATCTCACAGCTATATTGTTTGATCACATCCTTCCCCAAATCTGCTTTCCAGAATTTGATATCTGCCAGATAAGCATCGGAACGCCAATTTTCACGCGTTGGGATAAAACCAATCCTAAATTTCGCATCGGAGGATATTTTTCCCCAGCCTGTTATTTCTCCTTCCTTTGATAGTTCCCCATTGGTGTATAATTTCACCATGCGTTTACCATCCACGATACTTCCGGTCACAGCAATGGAATTCCAAGTGCCACGGTTCATGTTTTTATCGGCCTTGATCTCTCCGGTCCCCTTATCACCACGAGCATTAAAAATCCAAGACTCACCAGCAAGGTGGATCACCCATCCAATCCCATCCGTTTCGCGATCCCAGGCGCCTTGCCAATGCTTTCGCTTACCAATAATGGATGGATAACTGAAACTGTAATTATTATTGGAACCTTTATTCTTCTTGATCTTCAGCTCGATGGTGAAATCGGTGGTATCCAGATCGAATAAAGGATTATCCCCTTCATCCAATTGAGCATAATTTTCTGCATTGAATCGCATGAACGATCCAATGAATTTATTTCCGATATAAGGTTTCCCAATGAACTTAGTGACAAATTTAGGGGAGTGCATGATGGTGAAGGTGTTTACCTCTGGATTACTGAAAATGGTATTGTCGTTCTGTGCTTCGGGAATTTCAAATGGTCCACCTTGGCTAGACGTAACGATCACCAGCCAGTTTTCTCTCGCATAATTAGGCCTGGCCTTCAATGCCGTCATGATCTCTGCCAATTGCCCATCAAATTTTTCGATGGATGCCTTATAGGTAGGGTAGGAATTATCATAGCCCGAAGCCTCACCAGCTTTATCAATATCACTAAAATGTCCTGTGATAAAAGATAGATCCGATTGCCCTAAGGCAGCAATCACTTTGGACTTTACATCCTCATCATTGCTGGCCAGTTGGGAAGTAATTCCTGTAGCATAATGATCGATAAAGGTCTGCTTGGTGCTGATGACATTCATCTTGATGCTATCTGCATAGTCCATTACCCGTTTGTAAACTACCGGAAAAGAAGCCAATTTATTGGTGCTGAAATCGTCAGATCTTACGCCATGCTTCACATAATTCACGCCAGTAAGGACATCCGTCCAATTGGATGCAACATCCAAAGCATTCTCCTCACTCAAGGAAACCCAGGAATGGATCGCATTGGGAAGCATGCCCATCATGGTAGGAATCTGTGCTGTTCGGACAGATTCTCCTCGTGCACCATCCACCAATAATAACAAAACCTTAGGTGTTCCGTAGATAACATCCACTTCTTCTTCCTCTTTTTCAGGAATGATCTTGCTGAATTCTTCTTGACAGGCACTCAAAAACAGTCCCATCAGGACAAAAAGCACAGCATATAATGGTTTACAAATTCTCTTTCTCATAGCGTTCAAATTATTCAAGGATTAAACGTGTTATGTTATTCGCCACAAAATCATCAATCCGAGTAAAGGAGCCCAGTAGTAAGATGGCTCGTTTTCCATCCTCCGAAGTGGTCTCTATTATCCGATTCAGACTTCCATTCATTTGACCAATATTATTATAGCCTTCAGCTAAGGATCCATCAGGTTTCAGGAACATAAACCTATTCTTGGCCACACCTCCATATTCAATGAATCCACCACTTACCACGATCAATCCATCGTTCAATTGCTTGGCATACCAAGGGTAACCATTGCCAAAGGATTTCGCTTTAAAGGTATTATCAATGCTTCCATCTTCGTTCAAGAGGACCATTCTAGCGGTTTCCACCCCATTGAAGGATTTGAACTCGCCCACGACTACATATTTTTTGGTAATAGGGTTGTAGGTTACTTTATTCACTTTGAAATTAGCTCCAGAGCCGGTGTTAAAGGAGGCGTCTACTGTTCCATCGGCGTTCAAACGAACGATATTTCCTACGGTAGTCTCATCAAAACGATTGAACCTGCCAAATACAACGATCTTCCCTTTTAAAGGTCCCTCGTCGTGGAAAAAGGTCTCGATCGATCCATTGGCGCCAGCAAATGCCTTGTCGCCCGTAAATCGATAGGTCTTATCAAGCGTTCCATCTGTATTCAATCTGGCTACATGGCGGATCTCCGTAGAATCCAAGATCACGGAGTCTTTGGTTTCCATAAAATTAGGCTCCCCATAGATCCGGTTTATATGGTATCTGAAATTTCCAGAGGCGATGATCTTTCCATTATGTTCATAGATATTTGCTACAAACTGGTCAAATCCACCATTGAAGGTAGGGTAGTACTTCGTGGTATCATTCTGCTCCGGACGTCTGAACGGTTTGATGCCCATGGTATCAATACGACCACTCAGATGAATACGGGTGATGTTCGAAATATTGTCCTTACGTTGGTCATATCCTGAAAAACCCCCAGAGATATAGTAATGGTCCTGGTATTGAAGGATGGAATTGATGTTTCCATTGGATCCATCCCCAGTTCTCCAACTGATGTCGTAAGTTCCGTTTCTAAAGGTCCGCACCAATTTGTTGATCGGTTTTACAGAACCCTTCTCTTCGTAATTGCTAAAATTCCCTACAAAGATGTACTTCTCATCAATCGTCCATAAATTGGCGTTGATCGAACCGTTGGATCCTTTCGTTGCTCCCCAGGTAGGGTCGATATTCACTTTACCTGATACGGTGAACTTTGGCCCAAAAACAATCATATCATCAATATAGATAGAGGTCACTCCTGTACTGGCAAATGTGGGCACTTTTACCACGATCTGTTCATCATTGATGCTGACGATTTCCGCCTTTTCCCCATTGAAATTGAAAATCGCTTTATCCTTATAAGCTTCAAGACCGGTTACCTTGATGGTCACTTCGGTGCCTGGTGCCCCAAATTCAGGCGAAGTTTTAAGGGTTCGATCCATTTTGACAAGTAGGTTTTCCTTGCCTTCCGGATAAGGTTCTGAGAAGAATTCCACTTCCTTATTACAGGAAGAAAGCGCCAAGGCGACAAGAATTCCTAAGGTATATATAAAATTTCTTTTCATGACTTAGCGTTTACTTTCAATAATATCGTTCATAACTTGGTTCTGGTCAAATCCAAAGGATACCCTGGTATAATCCAATACGTGGATCACCCCATTGGTAGGTTGGATATCCGAAGTAGAAACAGGCACCGGATCAAAATTGTCTGGCCTGGAAGGATCTCCGATCAGACCTACATGCAATTGGCGGTATCCCATATACTTGAGGTTACTTCCACTTCCTACAGCATCATTGAATACCACGCCGATCTTGAAGATATCTCCCGCCATGGATCGGTAGTTCTGACCTCCAAATAGCGACAATAAACCAAAATCAATCTGTGGATAATCCGCCAACTTGTTTTTACCACGGAACATGTAGCGGTAAAGATATCGTTGCCATATGGATGGATCCACATCGGTAAAAGTTTTGATGGTATCCTGTTTATTATCATACAAGCGCCTATTTAAGCCGCCTTTATCTTTTGAACCGATCAGGTCTTTGATATCCCGGTCTGAAGGAGCGAAGAAGGTGAATTCCTCCGTGTTGAAGAATTCCTCCATCTCTGCTGCTCGGATAATTGCTGCCACGGAATCAAATAGTACAGGTTTGGAATCTAAATATTCCAGTATGGTACCATCAAATTCAGCTTTTGCTAGTCCGCCATCTTTGTAGTAATCATCTTTTGCACATCCGGATATGCCCAGGAAACCCAGTATCCCCAGCATACCCCATATTGATAAATTCTTTGTTAACTTCTTCATCATTAGCGTCCAATAGTTGTCCAATAATCATTTAATCGCATATTCGGGTTATAGCGCAAAGCTTCTCGATCGATTGGCCAAGTCCATCCTCCACGGTTGAACTGGTCTAAACTCAATGGGCTCATGGTCCATGTCGGATTCAGGATACGACGGGTTCTGATCAAATCGAAATAATGATGGCTCTCGCCGAACAACTCCCGACTTCGCTCCATGAATATAAAATCCTTTAGCTCAGCACCACCAGACCCGGTATAAGGGGTAGCTTCTGCGCGGGTTCGGATCAGGTTTACTGCCCGAATCGCTTCATCATCATTCGAACCTGTTTCTGCACAAGCTTCTGCATACAATAAGATCGCATCCGCATAACGGAAGATCAAGAAGCTATTGTCCGGGTTCTTATCCTCGTTTCCGGATGCATACACATTGGTACCATATTTTCGAAGTACAAAATTCCCATTACCGGAGTAGATATCCTCAAACCACATCTCCCTGCGTTTATCCGCCACATCCTCTGGAAATAATCTCATCATATAGGAGGGTAGGTAATAACAGTGACTGATCTGGTTGGTAAAACGTGGGAACTTATATGGCCAACGTAAGAAGTGATCCCAAAATGGCGTCAATGGATTGACATTGTCACCATAGTTGATACTTTTATAGAACTCAAATAGAGATTCCTCACTACGACCTTTGGTCACGATTGCCCAGTTCTGATCCGTAAATGGGGCAATCAGTTTATGTTGGTTGCTGGCAAGCAATTCCTTTCCTAAAGCTATAGTGGCCTCATAATACTTCTGTTTATTGGTATGGTCAAAACCTGAGTTCCACATATTCATATGCATCAATAGGGCAATAATTGCTCCTTTGGCAGGTCTTGCGCCGCGAAGGGATGGGTCGTTCAATGACCAAGGCATCAGGTCCTTTTGAGGCATCAGGTCCTCGATGCATTTATTGATTACCGAGACCATGGCCTCCCGAGGTAGGGCAGCAGCTTCATAGGGTTGGGTATAATACACCACATCACCATATAACCTGCACATCCAGAAATAAGTGAAATTGCGCATGAACTTTGCTTCAGCAATATACCTGTTCTTTTCACTGTCGCTCACACCAGGGATTCCCTCTTCCAATTTCTGGATCAGGATATTCGTATTCTGGATGACCTCGTAATAGGTTTTCCAATTGGTGATCAGGTCAATATTGTACCAGTCAAATAAAGGATTGCTGATGGCCTGGTTCAGGTCGTTCTGACCCATGACCTCGATCACCTTCCGGCTATTCTCATTATTGGCCAAAGGCGAGATGAAGATCTCACCGGAACGGGCTTCACCAATGGCTCCCATTACCCAGGATTCATTGATCTTATCGAAGAAACGGCTGTAGATAAAGGCAAAATTGGCCTCTACATCTTCCGCAGATTTATAATAGTTATTTCCAGTTAAACGGTCTATAGGTTCTACATTCAGATAATTGTTACATGAACCCAATCCGAGCATTAAACCCAATCCTACGGAAGCTAATTTTAAATTAAATCTTTTCATTGTTTTCATGATTTAGAAGGATAAGTTTAAACCAAGTGCATAACCTCTAGGAACCGGGTAGCCATTGGAAAGGTCACGGCCTAAACTGGTCACACCCTCAGGGTTAGGTCCAGAATATTTTGAAAAGGTGTAAACATTGTCCATGGTGGCATAGACCCGGAAACGTTGTAACCTGTATCTTCTTAAAAATTCCCGATCAAAATTATAGGCTAGGGATACCTGATTGATTTTGAGGTAAGATCCGTTTTCTTCCCATAAAGTTTGATCATTCCGCAGTGGATTGATATTGCCCGCGCGGGAGAAATCATAAGCATTCGGATACTTGGCGATATCACCATCCTGACGCCACATATCCAGATCATCCAATGGAACTACCGATTGTAAACCGTAAGGATTTGCCAACAGCCGCATACGTTCCGCTAATGCATTATTGAAAATCGTTCTTCCGGCTGTATAAGAAGCGGCGATCGTCAAGGAGATGCCTTTGTAGGACATTTCATTCTGAATTCCGCCGATGAAATTCGGTTGAGCACTGCCTGAACGGGTGTAATCCCTATCATCGAGAATATAATCACCATTTTGATCAACCCAGATCGGATCTCCAGCTTGGAAGAAGGTACCATCCGGTGTCCTATAACGAAGGCCGGTTCTCGGATCTACCGGAACATCCGCATCTGTCGCATATACACCCCGGTTCACCAATACATAATTGGAGAAGGCATGCGTACCTACGCGGTTCAGGATGTGTTGTTTGGCCGCAGAACCATCCCAACGAATCAATTGACCATTGAAGATACTTGGCAATTGCAAAAGGACATCCCGGTTATAGGCGCCATTGACCGACAGCATCCAAAAGAACTTATCGCCTTTCAATGGTCGTAATCGCAAGGAAACCTCATGACCATAGTTTACCAAACCCCCTTCGTTTGAGGACAGCGTGGAGAAACCGGTCGTATTGTTCAAATAGGATTCCTGATACAGGTTTTCTGTACGTTTATAATAGGTATCATAGATGATATCGATCTTGTTGTTCAGAATGATCAGGTCAAAACCTAAGTTGTACTGCATGGAAGTCGTCGGTTTCAAATCAGGATTTGGAATCAGATAGGAGTCGATACCGATCCCTGTTTGCTGATTGTAGTTCCCGTAGATATTGTATTTACCATAGATCCGGTCTAAGGTTGCCGTAGGCATCACGTTTACTCCCCAGGTACCGCGAAGTGCTGCGGTATTGATCCAAGGCAATCCCTTGATCCAATCTTCCCGGTGGATGTTCCATTTTAATCCTATGGATGGATTCTTGGTATAAAGGTTTTCAAATCCATTCAAGGAAGATCCATCCAAACGATAAGTCAGGTCTAGTACATACCGGGATTTATAGCTGTAGTTTCCTGCGAAAGCAAAAGATAGTGCTTTCTCATTTTTAAAGCTCAGAATACCACCTCCACTGGAGAAGAAACCATCAAAACCCAATGGACCTTCAAACTGATCGTTCGGCGTACGACGTTGCGTAATGACCGAATTCTGGTTGGTCACGTGGATGATCTCATTGAAAATACTGAAGAATAAATCATGATCCTCATTCAATGTCTTCGAGTAGTTCAGGTTATTCCTACTATAGAATTGTGAGTAACGATTGTTGAAGGCATATACTTCAGAGAATTGGCCCGAAGAGGCTGCCGGCGAGAATTTCTCCTCTGTACCAGAAGATAGTTCATAGCTTAGTGTCGTACGGAATCGGAGGTTATCGATGATCTCCACTCCAGCTTCAATAAAGGGTTTTATTAATTTGGTTTTATTGTCGTTCCGTGTTCTGATCGCGGCAACATAGTCCGATGAAGCGGTAAAGAATCCTGGAGGTGGCAATAGGGTGGAAGACTGACCTCCACTGGCTACCCCAGTCTGTAGAATACCTGTTCCATCCCCTTTGTTCATCTTTCCCAGTTGGGCAAACACCTGACCTACAAACTCAAAGCGTCTGGAAGGACGGTAATCCATCCTTAAGTTCGACGAATAACGGGTAAATCCTGTATTCTTGATGACCCCGGTTTCATCGTAGAAATTGAGGTTGGCTTTATAGGATAATTGCTGATTTCCACCATCCATACTGAAGTTGTGGTTCTGGTTAAACGTGTTCTGATAGAATAAGCCCTGCCAGTTGGTGGAATTGTTGAAGTAGGAGTTCAAACTATCCGCAAGGGAAGGCGTCTGCATAATTTTATCCAATTCCCCTTGCGTACGAGCATTGGTATAGATCTGAAGCAATTTTAGGTTTCTTTCCATATTACCGCCCAAGGTCTCCCGTAGTTTAGGGATCGACCTCATAAAGGAGGAATGCGTATAATTGATCCTTGGCACCTCTGAATTACCTCGTTTGGTATTGATGATGATTACACCATATGCCCCTCTAGATCCGTATAAGGATGTTGCTTGGGCATCTTTAAGAATCTCGATGCTCTCTACATCTTCCGGTGGAATCAAGGAAAGTGGGCTGATACCGGGACCTTGTTGTTGAAGACCAAACTCTGAGGCTCTGTCCGCATCCATCGGGACCCCATCAATTACATACAAAGGAGAGGTCGGCATCAGGATCGATTCATTACCAGTTCCTTGTGTGGAAAGGGTGGATAGACCCCGGATCTGTGTGGATCCACGGAAACCCGGCGCACCGGTATTCACCTGAATGTTCAATCCAGGAACTTTTCCTTGCATCAAGGACTCAATATTGATGGCAGGATTATCTTTGATATCCTTCTCACCTAAGGAATAGGATGAACCGGTGGTTTTTTCCTTGGAACGGGCTACATAACCACGTACCACGACTTCTTCCACTTGGTTATCGGTTGCACTCAAGCGAACCGTCAAAGAAGTTTGGTTCACATTGATCTTGATCCTTCTTTCTGTAAATCCAATACCTCGGAAAATCAAGGTCGTATTGGCAGGAACCGTAACGGTAAATTCGCCATTATCTTTGGTAGCTGTCAAAGCGCGGTTGTTCGAGGCGTTTAATATTGTAACCCCACTTACCGGCTTGTTGGATTCATCCAATACCTTTCCTTGAATCTGCTGGTTCTGGGCCATGGCAAATGAAATGGAAAGGACAGCCATCACCATATATAAAATGATATTTTTCTGTAGTTTCATAAGGTTAATATTTATTCATCCTCAAATTTTGGACTCTCTCTACGGAACATAAACACGATCTCCCAATCACCAGGCTTGAAAATCCTGAAATCCAATCCCATCTCGCCATAGGTCAATGTTCCTCCCATTCCGGTTCGGGAATATTTGAAGACGACCCGGGCATTGCTACCGGAATTGTAATCGGTTCGGATACTGGTCAATGGAATCGGATAAGCAACATCATATTGTACATATTCACTGGTCATCTGTTTGTTGAACCCATGTACCAATAAGTCCCATTTTGTTTCATTGAACTTTGCGGGGTTGATGGCACTACTATCTGGATTCAAAAACCTAAACCGCAGGCTCTTACCGTTTCCACCTTCAAACCTTCGAATAAATACCACCAAGTCTGTCTGCTTATCATCATTCTTCAGGTTGGTATTCGAGTTAACCCCGATGATGTTGCTGAACCAAGAAGGCTTCAGGTATTCTCTTTTCGAGGGATCCTTCGGGTTTCTAGGATCTGGCGCCACTCCGCCCGTATAGGGATTCATATCATAATCTGGCGAATAATCCCGTTGCCGCCAAGGGATCAACTGTAGGTCTTTGATGATCTGAAAGCCTCCAGAATTGGATACCTTAAGGTCAAAGAACCGAACATCCTGAGTCTTCACCACCGTATCGGCAGGTCTAGGAGCGACTGTCTCGTTCGTGGAAGATCCGTACATAATGAACCTTCCATAATCGTCCACTTCGAAATATGGTTTTTCGACCAGATGTCTTTTGGCTTCGATTTCCGCTAAGGATTTCTCCTTACCATCGTATTCGGCGATCCATTCATAGGTCGGTGCCTTTTGGAAAACATCCGTATAAGGTGTTCCATCACCGTACCGCGGATTGATGATCTCAAACTTCAGGGGCAAGGTGGAGTTATCCAAGAGTAAACCTGTATGTATATTATCCCGACCTATGATAGGTTGGATAACTTTGTTCTCGTAAGTAATGTTTTCACTGATGAAGTCGCGGTCTGCAGGAAGTTCAAAGGTTTCCTTACAAGCAGCGAAAAGTGAACAACTGCCTAACAAGACGCTCATTAATCGTATGGAATTTGATAATTTCATTTTTAGCTATTCAGTTAGGTTAATCATGTTTGTTTACACTCCAATCGGCTAATTGCATGTCCACTCCAGACCGAACGCGGATCAAGCGTAGTCGGTAGAATTTATAGGCAACGGTATTATTGATAAAGAATACCCGTTGTTGGAATCGGGATGTAAATTCCTCCGAATTTCTGGAGTCCAGGGTAGTCCAATCTGTTCCGTTATGAGAAGCTTGTAATTGCCAATCTGCTGGATCCCGTGTTGGAAAGTCGTTGGCAGATGTTAGGGTATAGGCATTGGCTACCGATGGTGAATTCAGTTCTACCTGCATCCACTCTGGATTGTTCATGGCGCTTATTAAATATTTGGTCTCTGGGTTTCCATCGAATACATATTTAGAGGCTTCTACCGCATTAGGTCCACCGGAGTTTTCTCTTGATACGCTGAATTTACCACCTACGGTAACAAATAGGTTTGGTGGAGGCGGAATATAGGTCAATTTGTTCACGAAATCGTTGAAACCAAACACATGGTCAGGAGCCAAAACATGGACAATACCATTATCTGCTTGGATATTGATGGATTCCGTGGTGGCAGTGACCCAATTCCGGGTAAACTGGCTCCTTTTGGTATCACTATACTGAATGATTACCGGACCACCCTTCAAATAGCCAGAAGAATTGCCGCTGATCACCTTGGCATTCATCGGATAGCCATTTTTATAATCAAACAGATTGATACCATCTTTTAAGAGCATGGAATCTGTAGGGTAATAGCCTCTGATCAGGTATTGCGATATCATGGTATCCAGATGTAGGATATCCACATTATTGATGTATTCCAAGGGTTTATCAGCCTTTTTACGGGTATTGTTCAGGTTCTCCAACGCTATCTTGAAACTTTGGTTGGTAGGCGCGAACAAGGTAATGTTGTTGGATTCCTTCAATAGTTTTTCCATCTCCGTACGGCCCACCACTTTCACCAAGGAATCGAAAACACCGTGTTTACTTAATAGGTAATCATAAATGGTACCATTGAATTTTATTTTTTGTACCTCTTCATTATAATAGCCAGCATCTTTTGTACAGGCTGTTATAAGGATGATGAAAAGGAAATAAAGGTAATTTGAATGTTTCTTCATGATGCTTCTTATTATTTCCAGTACTCATTTTGGGTTAACTTGCTGTTCTGTGCCAGTACATCTTTCGCTATTGGCCAATAGATGGCGTTTGCTCGGATCATCTGGTTGATCGGCGAATTGTCATTCTTTAGGCGGCTATATCGAATCAAGTCATACCATCGATGGCCTTCACCCATCAATTCTCTGTTCCGTTCATGGAAGATCGCATCCACCAATTCACCATTTTTCTCAAAGGAATACTTGGCGAGGCCTCTTCTTTCCCGCAGCGTGTTCAGCAGATCGATTGCGCCATTTGTTTCGCCCAATACCGCTAATGATTCCGCACGTAATAAGTAAATATCTTCCAGGCGCGTAAAGACCGTAGCACTCGAGAACAAACGGAAAGTTGGGTCGGTTACACCACCAAGGATACACTTGATTTTGCTGAAGATGGGATAGCGACCATTGAAGTTCCTGAAATAGTTTTCAGACGTAGGATTCCCCAAAGTATCTGCACTGAATCGTTGGTCATTGGCCTCATTGAAATACTGAAGGATTTTATCCTTCGGAAGGAACATATCTGGAATGGTCTTATCCACCACCGGTGTTGCCAAGGTCAATTCTTCGATATGTCCGGTGAAAGAACCTTCCACATGGTTGTACACATGGCCGAAGCCCAGTAATTGGTTACTGTTTTTATCGTAGAAAAAGCCATTGGAAGCCGAGAGTGTTTCTGAAGGGATCAATCCCATGCCTGCTCTGCCGTAATTATCGACAACAAATTTGGAATAGGTTGCCGCATCAGGATAATTGCTCTGCCAAGCGGCCACATGCGCCAATAGAGCATAGGCCGTTAATTTTCTAGCCAATGCACCGTCCCAGCGAGACGGTGCTTCATTGTAATAATTTCCGATCTGCTGTGGGTCATTAACAGAATAACGATAAGGAAGATCTGCAGCGGCAGCTTCCAACTCCTGCTGAACCCAGGCCAAAACCTTGAATTGGTCTTCACGAGGAGCATCGGTAAACTTTCCTTCTTGAGAGGATGTGATCAATGGCACGTCGCCCCAGATCCGAACCATATAAAAATAGGCAAAGGCCCTTAGAAAGCGAGCTTGCGCTACATCCACCACCATATTGTTGTCGGTATAGCGTTTATCATTCGCCAAAACCTCCGGAACACGTTCAATAAAGATATTGGCCGCATTGATAACCGCATAGAATCTCCGCCAGCTTTTAAGGTCTTCCATCACCCCGTAAGAAGGGGATAGGTTATGGCTACTGATGGCTTTCAGATCTTGACGAATCGGAATGCTGAAATCGCCTGAACGAACTTCACCATAAAGCCAGTGGGCATTATGATCATTCAGGGCGGCTTTTGTTAATCCATAAACCCCCATCAAAGCTGCTCTGGAATCCTCTAATTTTAACCACATGTTCTCTTCAGAAACCAAGCGACTGGAGTCTATATCCAACATCTTTTTGCAGGATGATAGGGTTAAAGATGATATCAGAATAATAAATAATAATCTTTTCATAACGGGTTATAAATTAAGTTTGAAGCCTAGAGCAAAGGTTTTCGGCAAAGGAAGCGAATAACCTAAGTCATAACCTAAATAATTAACTAACTCCGGATCCCGACCTGAATAAGGCGATAAGGTCAAAAGGTTGTTGGCAGACAGATAGACATACAGATCCATTTTCTTGCTGTACTTGCTGCTCAAAACATCTTTCATGTTGTAACCAAGGGAAACAGTGCGCAACTTGACGAAGGATCCATTTTCCAAGAATAGGGATTGATTGACCTGATAAGGACTCACCGAACTCCATGGATTATAGAGCGGATATTTGCTGTAATCGCCTCTTTTCTCCCAATAAGTGATCTCTTTGATCGCATCGATCTCCCGAGCATTTTCATTTTCTATGAAATTGAAGCGGTTGGACATTTCTTGGTTCATGATACTTCTGCCCAGGTTGAAATAAAAATTAAGGTTTAGGTCGAAATTGTTATATCGTAGGCTATTGTTCCAGCTACCAGATACTTTAGGGATAATGTTTCCTTTCACGATCCGGTCTTCATCATCGATGTTGAAATCACCATTCTGGTCTTTCCAGATAGGATCTCCAGCTTTTAGATCGATAGCACGATAGGTCAGTAACTGACCCGACTGCTGCGGAACATCATTATCGGTCAGATAGATCCCTTGGTTCTCCAATAACCAGAAAGCATCCACTCGTTCACCTACTTTTAATAAGCGGTTGTCCACGGCTACCTCATCCAGTCCATTTGGCAGGGCCAAGATCTTGTTGGTATTAAAACCTAGGATAATCCCAGAATTCCAAGAAAGTTGGCTTTTGTTGATGATATCTCCACTGATCCCCAGGTCCACGCCCATATTTCGCACATCCAATCCACTTTCGTATTGGTATTTATATCCGAAATCTCTTTTGCCGGGAAGCATGACCAATTGATCTTTGGTATCCCGAACATAGGCATCCAGACTGAACTGAAGTTTGTTTTGCTGTAAACCAAGATCCATCCCAATATTGACTTCATCCATATAGCTCCAAGGGATATCGTATCCTACCCAGCCCACTTCATATGGTCTTACCAAGGCAGCGAAGGCATTGTAACTCGGAACGATCATGTTTCCGGTATAGCCGATCTGTGCAGTATAGCTTGGTCCTTGGGAATAATTATCGTACATGTTGTAGATTCCTAAACGCCCTACCGAAGCACGAAAATTAAATTGGCTGATCTGTTCGTTGTCGGCCATTAGGCTGTTCTTCGCATTCCAACCCAAGGATAAGGTAGGCGAGAAGAACCATCGTGCGGTAGGTTGGGCATTCGAAGATCCGTCATAACGAAGCATCAAGGATGCGGTATAGGTATTATCGTAGGTATAGGAACCTTTACCATACACCGAAATCATATTGTGACGGGTTCTGTCCAAGAATTTATAGATCAATTGTTTTGGAAACACACTGGAATTCTGGTCTCCTCCTAATAAATTGATCTTTATGTAATCATTTACACCTTTAAAGGCATAAGCATAATTGTATTTAAAGACATCCCAGGTAAAGGAATTGCCGGCTTCAAAATAGAAGTAGTTCGCGTCGTTTTCGAAATCATAGACCAAGGTATTATCGATAAGGATGCGTTGGTTATAACCGTAATAATTGGAAGCAAAGTTATTGGACTCCAAAATGGTACTCGGGTAGAAAAGATCGCGGTATCCCTCGTTGTAGTCGATTCCGAATTTGGTCTTGAACCGTAACCTGTCCACATTGAATTGCAAACCGAAAAATCCTCCCAATAGGTTGTTGAAGTTATTGTCGAAACTTTTATCGAATTCGTCTAGGTATTTATCATATACTTCTTTATTGGGTGATATGGGTGCCCCAAGATCTGGGAAGTACCCCATCATGGCGTAACGGTTGCGGAGATTTTTATTCCTATCCCTATTGAGTCGGTTCACATTGACCAAGGTTTCGAAAACCAACCAATTGAAAGGGCGAAGGTTGAGATAGAACCGTGCATTCAGTTTATCGAATTCAGTATCCTCAGCTGTACCGCCATTTTGGATGGTGCCCAGGTTGAATTGAAAATTGGAGCGGTTTCCTCCTCCGGCAACGGTAGCATTCGCACCATAATTATAACCATTGTGGTAATAACTATCCGACCAATTGGAGGGCCCGAAATAATTGTTGTTCAACGAATCACTTAAATAAATGGGGTAAACATCATCCTCATTATATCGGCCATTGGTAGTAAAAAGATCATAAAATTGCTTACGGAAAGCATTTTCATAGGAACCATTGATCGTGGTTACAGCAGGTCTTGCAGAAAATCCCCCATAACTGTTTACGGAGATTCTTTTTTTATCTGGTCCTAGGCTTTTTTTGGAGGTGATTTCAATTACACCATTGACACCTAAAGGGCCGTATTTCGCCAAGGTGGCCAAATCCTTGTGTACCACAATGCTTTCGATGTTATCGATGTCGAAGGTGGTCAATAGGTTGTTTTCAGGACCAATTCTTTCCACATCATAATTTTGGATATCAAAGGAAAAGGGATGTTCGCCAATTTGGGGAACTCCATCCAATACGATGAGGGGTTGGGTACTATAGATATCCCGATTGGTAAAGATGGGTTTGTTGAGGCCGCGGACAAACATCTGCTGGCTGGTTCCGGGTTCCCCATTGGATTCCGAAACATAGACACCTGGTAGTTCCCCTTTGATTAATTGCGGAAGGCTATGGGCGGTGATCAAGGAAATATTCTTGATGGAGCCTACCTTGTTGTTGGCTTGATCAAAGCGGTAAACGGCTCTCAACTCGGGTACCGTGTCGGTTTGGCTAGTGTCTTGTTTATCAACGAAAAACTCATTCAACTCATCGGCATCCGCCATTTGGGCAGATAAGAGAGTCAAAATCATTAACGATTTAAACTTCCATTTTACACTCATAATGTAGAGCTTTTTATTGGTTATTAAATAAGGTTTAATTGAAGAGCTATTAGCTAAAATTTGGTTTCCGGCTAAGTTTTCAGTTTTGGCTTGTGTCGTTGTGTAATCATATGTTGGTTTGTCTAAAGGTTAATATTTGAGGTTTAAATAGGGCAATAAGGTGCTAGTCGTCTTGTAAAAAACGATTTAGCAAGTATTTTGGAAAAGGTTTGTTAGCTTATACCTAGGTTTTGGCCAACAAATTTTCAGTAGACTTATTAAGGTCTATAGAAATTGACGATAATTTTTGGAAAAAATAGGTTCATGATGGTGACTGTTATTGTTTTAAATTATATAATGGTTATAACGAATTTAAAAATTAAAATCGTTTTAGCAAATTTTTTGTAAAAAAAATGTGAAGATTCGTAGTGCTTAAGTATCAGCGTTTAAACAGGTATTAGGGTCAATGTAACAAAAAAGGTTTATGAATTCCTTCATAAACCTTTTTTTGGCGCTCCGCTCTTTATTTTGTTCAATTTCTTATTTCGATCCGCTCAATTTCCAGGATAAGATCCTACTGATCTTATTGCCCTGTTGCATGGTCGTCACTTTGATATCCTGAATTTTATGGTATTCGAGGATAGCTCGAAGAGGTTTGATGTTTTCCTTATTAGAAACCAAGGTTGTGCAAATGCCGATTTGATCTTTCAGTTCGATACTTTCATAGATCAACTGGCTGATGAATTTTTTCTCACCTCCCGATACCCATAGTTCATTATCTAAACCTTTGAAATTGGTAGATAGGTCTTCGGATGTTTGATGCAGCTTACTGTTCTTTTTGGTAACCGTCTTTTCATAGTCCTCTCTTGATTTATAGAAAGGAGGGTTGCACATGATGGCATCAAAATATTCTCCAGCATGGATGATCCCTTTTAGGATCAAATCTGGATTCTTTTGTTCTCTTAGTTCTATGGTT
Organism: Sphingobacterium sp. 1.A.4; assembly: GCF_002734245.1. Lineage (NCBI taxonomy): Bacteria > Pseudomonadati > Bacteroidota > Sphingobacteriia > Sphingobacteriales > Sphingobacteriaceae > Sphingobacterium > Sphingobacterium sp. 1.A.4. The sequence goes on along the minus strand of NZ_PEAZ01000044.1, from coordinate 30,951 downwards.
TGGCGGAATTCCGGATTTTTTGCCAGGATGTTCTTGGCCTGTTGGATCGATGGTTTGTGAACTTCTGATCCTACAAAATGCCAACCATATTCCTTCGCGCCTAATAAAGGATATATTACTGATGAACCTGTACCAACATCCAATACACGAACCGGTTTTCCAAGACGAGCTTTGAATAGGTCTGCTAGGTAATGGATGTAATTCAAACGTCCAGGGATGGATGGGCAAAGGCTGTTTTCCAGGATTTCCCAACCACGTAGGTCGTAGGAGGATTCCAAAAGAGCCTTGTTCAATAGGAACACCGATCTTGGATCTCTGAAATCAAGACTAGTACGGTCATCTGGGGTTTTGATAAGCTGTTTCTTGAGTTCAGGGACACGTTTTATCAAAGGGATGAAATCGTACTCTTGATTGAATTTATTGCGTGGATGTAGATTCTTAATTTTTTTTTCCATTGTTTAATATGACAAATTTTTAGTCATTGGGTATTCGGGTAATTGCCAGGCCATCGTCATTGCGAGGAGGTACGACGAAGCAATCTTTCGATTAGCGTAAAGATTGCTTCGTTCCTCGCAATGACGATGGTCCTCGCAATGACGAGGTGGCTCGCAATGATGGCCAGTCGTGTTTCCACGCCTATCCTTAACCCTTCTTATTCTGCTCCTCGATCCATTTTCTGGCGTTCACAAAAGCTTCCAACCAAGGCGTTACCTCATCCTGTCTGCCATCTGGATAATTCGCCCAGTTCCATTGGAAAGTAGAACGTTCAATATGTGGCATAGTCACCAAATGTCTCCCAGTACTATCACACATCATCGCTGTATTATAATCAGAACCATTCGGATTATGCGGATACTCCTCATAACCATATTTTGCTACGATCTGGTACTTATCTTCCCCATAAGGCAGGTTAAACTTTCCTTCTCCGTGAGAAATCCATACCCCAAGGGTAGAACCCGCCAAGGTTGACAACATCACCGAATTATTCTCCTGTACCTTCACCGAAACAAAGTTCGACTCATGTTTCTGCGAATCATTATGCAACATCTTACCATGCACCTCATGGTTTGGATTAATCAATTCCAATTCCATGAACAACTGACATCCATTACATATCCCCACTGATAAGGTATCCGGACGGGAGAAGAATTTCTCCAATGCCGATTTTGCCTTTTCATTGTAAAGGAAAGCACCGGCCCATCCTTTTGCCGATCCCAATACATCCGAGTTGGAGAAACCACCAACTGCACCGATGAACTGAATATCCTCCAAGGTTTCGCGACCAGCGATCAAATCCGTCATATGCACGTCCTTCACATCAAATCCGGCCAAGTACATGGCATTTGCCATCTCTCTCTCCGAATTCGATCCTTTTTCCCGAATGATTGCCGCTTTTGGACGCGCCTTCCCAGCATCAATAACGGGCTTCTTACCATCAAAATGACTTGGGAAAGTATATTGTAAAGGTTGATTTTTATAATTATCAAAACGAGCTTGTGCTGTTCCATTTTTCGATTGCTTCTGATCCAATAAGAACGAAGTCTTGAACCAGGTATCCCTAGTCTCCGCCACATCAAATTGGAAAGCATCAGAATTATTCTGAATCGAAACCGAAGAACCTTCCTTAGCTGTTCCTATTTTAACAAAAGAAACGCCAGCCGTTTTTAACAAAGACTCAAAAGAAGTATCCTCTTTCGCCTGTAAAACAACCGCATTATTTTCATTGAACAAAGCTTTAACCGTATCCGACTCCTTCAATCCTGAAAGGTCATAGTCCGCTGCCAAGTTCACATCTGCAAAACACATTTCCAATAAGGTCGTGATCAAACCACCAGAACCCACATCATGACCTGCAGCAACCTGATCGGCATTGATCAGATCCTGAATCGCATTGAACGCTTTCTTGAAGAAAGCCGCATCCTTGATTGTAGGAACCTCTGCACCGATCTTATTCGAGATCTGCGCAAAAGATGATCCTCCCAATTTGAACGCATCCTGGGAAAGATTGATATAATAGATCGAACCCGCATTCTTTTTCAATACCGGCTCTACCACTTTATTGATATTGGTACAGTTTCCTGCCGCAGAAATAATCACCGTTCCTGGAGCAATAACGTTTTCCCCATTAGGATATTTCTGTTTCATCGATAAGGAATCCTTACCCGTAGGGATATTGATGCCCAATTCGATCGCAAAATCAGAACAACCTTTTACTGCTTCATATAAACGTGCATCTTCCCCTTCATTATTACATGCCCACATCCAGTTTGCCGATAAGGAAATGCCGGCCAATTTGTTGTGGATAGGAGCGAAGACGATATTGGATAAAGCTTCTGCGATGGCATTACGCGATCCAGCAACCGGATCCACTAAAGCCGTCAAAGGCGAATGTCCCACGGTAGTAGCTATACCCTCTGTTGATTTATAATCCAAGGCCATTACACCCACATTGTTCAATGGCAATTGCAATGGACCTGTACATTGCTGTTTAGCAACGCGTCCACCCACACAACGGTCTACCTTATTCGTTAACCAATCTTTGGATGCTACAGCCTCCAGTTGCAATACTTGATTCAGGTAATTTGGAACATTCTTCGCATCATACGCAAGATCAGCATAAGGACGATCGATTTTCTTATCCGACATGATGGTCTTTGGCGAAGATCCGAAGAAATCCTCCAATGCATAATCCATTGGTTTTTCGCCCGTTTTTTCCGATTGGAAAGTAAAACGGTGATCGTTCGTCACGTCCCCAACGGTATACATAGGAGCACGCTCTCTTTCCGAAACGGTCTGAAGAACTTGGATATCCTCATCGGCAATCACCAAGCCCATACGTTCCTGGGATTCATTACCAATGATTTCCTTCGCAGAAAGGGTAGGGTCACCGACAGGAAGTTTATCCATATCGATCAATCCACCGGTACTTTCCACCAATTCGGATAGACAGTTCAAGTGTCCACCGGCACCGTGATCATGGATGGAAACAATAGGGTTATGATCAGATTCCACAAATGCACGGATGGCATTTGCAGCACGTTTCTGCATTTCAGGGTTCGAACGTTGGATCGCGTTCAATTCGATACCAGATCCAAAGGCGCCAGTATCTGCGGAAGAAACCGCAGCTCCACCCATACCGATCCGGTAGTTCTCCCCACCAAGGATGACAATCTTATCGCCTGCTTGCGGTTCGTGTTTTTTGGCCTGGTCCAATTTACCATAACCAATACCTCCAGCCTGCATAATCACTTTATCATAGCCTAATTTACGGCCATCCTCTTCATGTTCGAATGTCAATACTGATCCGGTGATCAATGGCTGTCCGAATTTGTTTCCAAAATCCGATGCACCATTTGATGCCTTGATCAAGATGTCCATTGGTGTTTGGTACAACCATTTTCTTTCTTCCATGCCGTTCTCCCAAGGGCGGTCTGCCAACAAACGGGAATAAGCAGTCATGTAAATTGCTGTTCCAGCCAATGGCAAAGCTCCCTGACCACCTGCTAAACGGTCGCGGATCTCACCACCCGAACCTGTCGCTGCGCCAGAAAATGGCTCCACCGTAGTCGGGAAGTTATGGGTCTCTGCTTTTACAGAGATGACGGAATCAAATTCCTTCTCTTCGTAGAAGTCAGGTTTGTCTGCCGTTTTCGGTGCAAACTGGGTAACGCGAGGACCTTTTACAAAAGCCACGTTATCTTTATAGGCAGAAACAATCGCATTCGGGTTTGTTTCTGATGTTTTCTTGATCAATTTGAACAGCGAAGTAGGTTGCTCCACACCATCGATCACAAACGTACCATTGAAGATTTTATGTCTACAATGTTCTGAGTTCGCTTGGGAAAAGGCAAATACTTCGGAATCCGTTAATTTACGGCCGATTTTATCCGACAGCTTATCCAGGTATTCCACTTCCTCCGGACTCAAGGCAAGTCCTTCGGATTTATTGTATGCGTCGATATCGTCGATTTCGATGATCGGCTCAGGGCTGATGTTAATGCTGAACATATCCTGCGTCAATGCCGAGAATTTCTGCGAAATCATCGGGTCAAAATCGCTGAAATCTGCAGCCACCGGCTGATATTCTTCGATCCTGATGATACCTTCAATACCCATGTTCTGGGTGATTTCAACGGCATTCGTACTCCATGGGGTAACCATGGCTGCTCTTGGCCCAACAAAGGAATCGTTCAGCGATTGCTCGTCGAGTTTTTTAGCATTTCCAAAAAGCCAGTTTAATTTGGAGATATCTTCGGTTGATAAAACTTTTGGGGTTTGAACAGCATAAAATGTGTTCGATTGGTTCACAAAGAAATGAATCATTATTAAAGTGAATTTTGAATGTCCTTCAATTAAAGTACAAAGTTACGGAATATTTTATCATTCGTAACTACAAAATATTACATTTGTAACATGGCTATGAGGCGAATAAATAAGGTACAGAGGCGAAAGCTATCCATATTTTTGAGATGTGTAATCATATCTTTTTTAGCATGGACCTTGTTTGCGATTTCCAGCGATTACAATTTCAGTAAAAAGGCCAGTATTACCTATGTGAACCTGCCAGAAAACAAGGCTTTCCACCCTTTGCAGTCGGATACCGTATCGGTAAAGATCAAGATGTCGGGTTGGAAGATGCTGATGGAGAGATTATATCCGGACACCGCCAAAATCCAGGTCGACCTGAGCGGATTAAAATCCCGTAATTTCATTGTTTTTGGAAGCCAGATCGGATTTATCAATAGGCAATTCCCGGGCGATAAACAGGTGGTGGCTGTTTCTCCGGATACTTTGTATTTTGATTTTTCCAAGCAGACACAACGCAAGGTTCCTGTAAAGGCCATCCATAGCCTGACCTTCAAAAAACAATATGGTATTATTGCCGCTACACGCACCATCCCCGAATATGTCACCATTACCGGTCCATTGGAGGATGTGGCGAGCATTGAATATTTGGAGACGGATACGATCAAAGGGAAGGAGCTGAATACGGATGTTCGTACGGTGGCCTATCTGGATAGACAGAACAAGACCAACATCACGATCTACCCGACTTTTGCCGAGGTGATCATCCCGGTTGGGGAAGTAACGGAAAAGGTGATCGAATTGCCCATCAAGATAGAGAATAACAAGGGGTATACTTCCGTTAGGGTATTACCGAGCAAGGTGAAAGCAACGGTTTTATTATCAGTAAAGGATTATAACAAGTGGACCTCAAGGGATTTTGAGGCGGTGGTGGATCTGGATTCCTGGAAGGACCATCAGGTCAGCAGCCTGCCTGTCATCATCACCAAGGTACCTGAGTTCTGTCAGGTATTGAGTATCGAGCCACAGAACGTGGATTTCTTCGTCAGGAAATAACAAAGCTAATTTCAAAAAAAAACAAGCTATTATGGGATTGAAAATAGGTATTACAGGCGGAATCGGTGTAGGGAAAAGTATGGCTACCCGGATCTTCAAGGTGTTGGGTATTCCGACCTATGATGCCGATCGGGAAGCCAAGGATATCATGTTCAAGAGTGAAGCGGTACGCCAGGCTTTGCTGAAAACCTTTGGCAAGGAAGTTTACCTGGAAGATGGGCAGTTGAATAGGGCTTGGTTATCGAAACAAGTATTTTCCAATGCAGAAGAATTGGCCAAGTTGAATGCCATCGTGCATCCAGCGGTTATTCAGGATGCAGAGGATTGGGCATCCGCACAAACATCGCTTTATAGCGTAAAGGAAGCCGCCTTATTATTTGAAAGTGGCTCCTATAAGAAATTGGATTTTACGATCTTGGTGACATCACCAGAGTCGGTTCGCATCGATCGGGTCATGAAACGTGATCAGGTAACAGAAGAGGAGGTGAGGAGAAGGATGAGCAAACAGATGCCAGAATCCGAAAAGGAAAAGTTGGCAGATTTCATCATCCATAATGACGATGATCACAGTTTGATCGCCCAGGTTATGGAACTTCATAAACGGTTTTTCCATTCATGAATATTATTGAAGATTTTTTAGTGCGTAAGGAACAAGGTTTCTACTGTTCCTATGGCGATTTTTATATAGACCCCTTATATCCCGTTAAGCATGCGGTGGTTTCCCACGCGCATGGCGACCATGCAAGCCCTGGACATAAGCACATTTATTGTACCCAGGCAACGGCCGAATTCATCAAACTCCGACATTCGAAACAGCCTGATCAATCTTTTCAGCTTATTCCATTTGATACCTATTTTGAGATCAATGGGGTAGGGATCTACCTATATCCGGCTGGTCATATCTTGGGAAGTGCGCAGATATTAATGGTCTACAAAGGGGTTCGATACCTGTATACCGGCGATTATAAACTGCAGGCTGATCCAACCTGCGAACCCATTCAGTTCAAAGAGGCTGATGTGCTGATCACAGAGACCACCTTTGCCAATCCTGCGGTCAAACATCCAGATCCGGTGCAGGAGATCATGAAACTGGCGGTTCCCCATAACATCCTACTGGGCTGTTATTCCCTGGGAAAAGCGCAGCGCATTACCGCATTATTGAACGAGCATTGTCCGGATAAGGATGTTCTCGTGCACCATTCGATGTTGGGCATGCATAAGATTTATGATCGGTACCTGAAGGCTCCGATGCGCTATGAATTATACAACCGGAAGTCGATGAAAGATGGTTCGCAGAATAAGATCTATCTGGTTCCGCCATTGACCTTCAACAGTTATAGGCGAGCAAGGAATGTGCTGAAAGCTTTTGCTTCGGGTTGGGAGCGGTTGCAGGCGCAAAATGATATTAGCCTTTACCTTTCCGATCATGTGGATTGGAACGATATTTTGTACTTTATCGAGCAGGTAAAACCTAAGGCCATCTGGACGATTCATGGCGATGGAAGGGTGCTACAGCAGCATTTCCATGGGAAATTTGAAATTCGGGATATCCTCTCACAAACATTTTCTCCCGACTATTGTTAATATTTCGATATTAAACAAAAAGGAGAAAAGAATGAATAAGTTTTTTAGAGCACTGATTGCCGGATGGGGCGCCAAAAAAATGGGACTGGGATGTTTCGGTACCATTATCGTATTTATCATTATCTATTATTTGTTGGGTTATTTGTAGGCCTATAATAGGAACATAAGAAAAAAATTAGCGGCTAGGCCTATCGAGGTCCTAGCCGTTTTTTTATTGTTAATTTTTTCAATAAATAACTCGTATTCTCAAAAATAAAATTAATTTTAGTTATGGATTGATTAAAAAAAAAGCATCCATTTACCAGGTCATTAAAATACCTTTAAAACATTTAACATTTAAGCTAGATTATGTATTCTAAGAAAATCCTTTTTGCACTGTTGGGCATTTGTCTACATTTGTTTGCGTTGGGGCAACAAATCGTTAACAAAAAATCCTTAGGAGCTTTCGATACGCAAACCCATTCCAAATTGGAAGAAATAAATGCATTAGTTTTTAAACCAGAAGGGTATGAAACCGTTCCATGGCCGAAACTTCCAGATTCCATCAACTTTAGTTTGTTTGCAAGCGATCCAAAAGCGAAAAAATTGGAGGAGAATAAATTGGCCATCAATCCGCTATTGGCCTTTCGTAACCCTATTTCTTTTAAAAAAGGGGATATTTATATCGGTTATGATCAAAATTGGTTTCGTCTTTCCAATTATTACAAATATAACAATGATAAAAAATCGGTTGAAGAATCTAGGCGCTGGACAAATTCAATAAACGCAGATCCAAAAAGCATTGGCCCTTCGTATGCTGGACTGCAATATTTGGAATTTGTGAACCGTGATGCCTTAAAACTGATAAACGCAGATACAGCCTTAATTTTCACTTCCAATACTAAATTTAAATTTAAGGATACGGTGGATAATTATGAAATGATTACGGTGTACTTGTTGAAGTTTGATTTAGGAGTTGGGAAGGTTTATTACTATTATCCGATTGGAGAAAGGATGAAAGCTCTTCAAGAAATTAATCAGACCTGGGGGGTGGTTCGTTTTAAACCCGATAGTGAGTTCACCCATCCTGACCATAGCGGACATATACCTAAACCTAAAGAACCGGATTTATATTATGGAAAATTCGCCTTTTTGAATAATCCAGATCAGGTTAAAAGAGAGGAAGAGAATTATCGTAAGAAAAATCTGAACGGCCAAGCGGCGAAATTGGTGTTGGAAGGGGTTAATTTTGCACGGGTTAAAGATTGGGGAAATGCAAAGGCAAAATATGAAGAGGCTTTAAAAATCGATCCTAACCATGCTTTAGCTTATTTGCAATTAACCTGGTTAGCTTTAGAACAAAACATGGAGCAAGATGCCCGGAATTATTGGGCTTCTTTGAACAAATTGCAGCCAACAAGTCCCGAGACTTGGTTTGTAAAAGGAATGATAGAGAAAAGGTTTAATCAATTGGATAATGCTTTTATAACTTTTGATAAGGTGTTGGCAGACTTCGATTCCTTATACTATAAGGCCCATCTTGAAAAGGCTTCTATTTATGTTATGCGAAATGATCAGGTTGCTGCAGAGAAAGAATTTGATGCTGCTTTATTAATTTTCAAAAAGGAGTCAGAAAAGGCCAAAAGGGGGGAGAAGTATCGCATGATGCAGCTATATGATTTTTATTTGGCTAAAATGCAGTATGCCCGTTTTTTAGGATCAAAACAGGAATTTGAAAAAGGGAAAAATCAGTTGGAAGATTTTTTAAGGGAATACGAAGCTAATCAAAATTCTATTTCACTCGGTGTACCAAAGACCATTTATGGAAGAATATATCCGGAAAATCTTGCTGATGTTCACTTTTGGCTAGGGATTTTTTATGTTAACTTAAAGGATGAGAATAAATGTGTGGAACATTTTAAGAAGGCAAAAGAATTAGGGAAAGTATTACCGGCAGAAGTAGAAAATTTATTGAAAATCTAACATGGGGATTTAATAGGGAACAAACGTTGTTTCCTTCGGTGCAAAAGCATACTGAAAGTATGCTAAAAGTATGTAAAATGTATGTTTTATATACTCATTAGTTACCTTAACCCTGCTTTAACCCTACTTAAAGCACGATTCTGATACTAAAACAAACATATTTTGAAGTATTAGCATAGAAGACGGGTCGAGAAAATGGAAAATATAGGTTAAGGTTTTTTACTTAGTTTATAAGTCTTGAACCATGATGTATTGTATAGGTGAATAGAGAGGATCAAGCTGAATCCTTGGGGGGAATACTAAAAATTTCTTAGTTTAGCATCTTTAAAACAGTTATCCCTTGCAAGAAGCCGAACGTAAATTACTATCCTTATTGATGCCCCAAGGGCTTTTGGAATACTTCCAGATCTTAGAAGTCGATCAGGTCGACAATCAGCTCCATATTTATTTAGATGAACTTAATATTGCTCCGACAGGCTATGAGAACAGCAGGTTGGAGTCAAAGGGCTTCATGCCTTCCACCGAGATCTCGGACTTTCCCATTCGAGGTCAGAAAGTTACGCTACATATCCGTCGTCGTCGCTGGACGGTCCCGGATACAGGACAGATCATCACAAGAGATTGGAACCTGGTGCGTGAGGGTGCTCGAATGACTACGGAATTCGGGCTTTTTTTAAAGAAGATATTTGGATAACCATCCTGTAAGCGCCCAATTGGTAGGATTATTCTTCCAAATGGACGGCAAGCAACTCCAGGATCAGTACAAGAACCACCTCAGTGATTTCCATGATTGGAACCAAAAAACCCATGCCGAGAGCTGGACATTGTTTCCTGAAAACATCTCGGAACATCTGAGCATAGATGAGACCAGCTTCAGCAACGGTGAGTTATATACCATTGTTAGCAGTAAATCGGCAAAGGGGCGTAAAGGGACGATCCTGGCAACTATTAAGGGCACTAAAGCTGAGGATATCATGGCTGTTCTTGATCGGATACCCTTGCGCTCGAGGAACAGGGTAAAGGAGGTGACCATGGATATGGCTCCCAACATGGCCAAGGCTATCCGAAGGTGTTTCAGGAACGCCAGACGTGTGGTCGATCGGTTCCATGTCCAAAAACTGGCCTATGATGCAGTACAGGAACTCCGAATCAAATATCGTTGGGAAGTCCTGGATGCAGAAAGCAAGAAGATAATGGAGTCGCGAAAGCGAGGAATCCCATATGAACCCGAATTGTTGCCCAATGGTGATACGCTCAAACAGCTATTGGCCAGGTCCAGGCACCTTTTGTTCAAGCATCCAGGCAGATGGTCGGAAAGTCAGAAAAACCGAGCTGAACTGTTGTTCCTGCGGTTTCCCAAACTAAAACAGGCATATGATCTAGGGATTGCCCTGGGTGATATCTTCAACAAGTGCAGGGACAAAAAGGTAGCTTTTACAAAGTTAGGTCTATGGCACAATCAGGTTGAGAATGCTGGCATTGCTTCCTTTGAGAGCGTAGCAAGATCCATTGCAGCCCATCATCAATACATACTACATTACTTCGATAACAGGAGCACAAATGCCTCGGCAGAATCTTTCAATGCAAAACTCAAAGCTTTTAGGAGTGTCTTTCGTGGCGTAAGGGACACAACATTCTTCCTGTACAGAGTGATGAAATTATATGCTTAAAAATCTTTACCCCCAAACTTTCGGTATGATCCAATAGAGATTGCTTCGTTCCTCGCAATGACGGAGTATGTGTCTCAACCGCCATGGATCTACCAACAAATCACTTTATACTAAATACTAAAAAAGCTCGTCGGAAGATGAGCTTTTTTCTGTGGTGCCAGCTGGATTCGAACCAGCGACACAAGGATTTTCAGTCCTTTGCTCTACCAACTGAGCTATGGCACCTTTTATTCTTGTGTTAATCGAATTTGATTGACAACGCTACAAAGGTAGTAATCTTGAGCTATTATGCAAATATTCATATAAAACTATTTATTAATCATCAGAAAATGAGTAGGATAAAATCATCTTTTAAACGTTTTAAACCGCGATTTTATAAGTTAACTTAAAGTTGATGCATTGTTTTTACATATTGGTATACGAATCTTTAAAGAAGAATAGCATGGGAAGGACCAAACCTTTAAAGACAATTTTACCGAACGTAATTCAATCTTAGATGCCTATAATCTCTTTTAGTTTTTGTTCCACTAGTTTTCTGCGCAAGTTCCTGGCAATGTTCTTCCTTCAGGATTAAGAAGAACCAATTTAAAATAAACTTCAGAAAACAACAATGGGCAGGGCGCCAGGTCTATCTACTAAATACTCCCTACTAAATACCCACAAAAAAAGCTCGTCTTCCGACGAGCTTTTTTGTGGTGCCAGCTGGATTCGAACCAGCGACACAAGGATTTTCAGTCCTTTGCTCTACCAACTGAGCTATGGCACCTTTTTTTTGCTAATCCGTTACCGGACTTGCGATGCAAATGTACCGTCTTTTTTCGAATTCTAAAACTTTTCGCCCAAAAAGTTTATCCCTTTTCAGCAATGTCTTGATTTTGATTGAGATAAAATTACACGAAATAAACATTGTGAATCGTGAATTAACGGTATCTTTGCAACTCAATAAATTAATATGAGTAAAAAAGGAAGAGTATTGGTAGCAATGAGTGGGGGAGTGGATAGCTCCGTTGCTGCTGTCATGCTACACGAACAAGGGTATGAGGTCATCGGTATTACGATGAAAACATGGGATTATGCAAGTTCTGGTGGCTCTTCAAAGGAAACGGGTTGCTGCAGCTTGGATAGTATCAATGATGCTCGCATGCTGGCGGTAAACTATGGTTTCCCACACTATATTCTCGATATCCGCGATGAATTCGGAGATTTTGTGATTGATAATTTTGTGGATGAATATATTGCTGGTCGTACGCCAAATCCTTGCGTGTTATGTAACACCCACATCAAATGGGAAGCGTTAATGAAACGCGCAGATAAATTGGATTGTGAATTTATCGCAACAGGACATTATGCCAATATCAGGCAACATGATAATGGTCGCTATGTGATCTCCAAGGGAAAGGATGAACATAAAGACCAATCTTACGTACTTTGGGGGGTATCACAGGAGAACCTAGCCAGGACGCAGTTCCCATTGGGAAAATTCGCGAAATCTGAAATACGTCAGATGGCTTTGGATATGGGGCAGAAAGAGCTTGCCAATAAATCGGAGAGTTATGAGATCTGTTTCGTTCCAGATAATGATTACCGTTCGTTCTTAAGACACAAAAGACCTACGTTGGATCAAGAGATTGGGCCAGGGAACTTTTTGTTGTCGGATGGTACGGTGGTAGGGAAGCATATCGGCTATCCTTATTTCACGATCGGACAGCGTAAAGGTTTGGGAATTGCTTTGGGTAAACCGATGTTTGTGATCCAGATCCTTCCGGAAAGTAATTCGGTGGTGTTGGGTGAAGAGCATGAATTGGAAAGGACCCAAGCTTTTGTGAAGAATATTAATCTGGTGAAATATGCTTCGATTGAGGAGCCTATGGAGGCTATTACGAAGATTAGGTATAAGGATGCTGGTGCATTGTCTACCATTACCCAACAAGGGGATATTATGAAGGTGGATTTTACGCATACGGTGAAGGGTATTGCCCCAGGACAATCTGCTGTGTTTTATGAGGGGGATGATTTGTTGGGCGGCGGATTTTTGATGAAGGAAGAGTTTTAGTTAATTAGGAACTAGATAGAAATAGAAAAGGGATCCATTTGGATCCCTTTTTTTGTGTTTTCTCGTCATTAAGAGTAACTTTCTCGTCATTGCGAGGAGTTTTTTTCTAGTCATTGCGAGGAGGTACGACGAAGCAATCTTTTCTTAAGTTTATTACTAAGCATGTCATGCTGAGCATAGTCGAAGCATCTGTTCGTATATTTCCCTCCGTACAGATCCTTCGACTGCGCTCAGGATGACATGGCGAAAGATTGCTTCGTGCCTCGCAATGACGATGGTCTCGCAATGACGGCCGTGTCGGAATGACGCGGTAATGAATGCCTCGCAATGACGTGTTAATAGCCTCGCAATGGCGTTATCACTACCCTAACTTAGCTACTTCTTGCGCTAAATCAATGATCTTATTCGAGTAACCCCATTCATTATCATACCATGAAACTACTTTCACGAAGTGATCATTCAAGGAAATACCAGCCTCCGCATCAAAGATGGAAGTACGAGGATCACCTAAGAAATCAGTAGAAACCACTGCATCTTCCGTATATCCTAAAATACCTTTCAATTCGCCTTCTGAAGCATCTTTCATTGCTTTTTTGATATCCTCATAAGAAGCTGCTTTTTCCAAACGTACCGTTAAATCCACTACAGAAACATCCGCCGTAGGAACGCGTAACGACATACCTGTCAATTTACCTTTCAATTCAGGCAAAACCAATCCAACTGCTTTCGCAGCACCAGTAGAAGAAGGGATGATGTTCTGGTAAGCACCACGCCCACCTCTCCAGTCTTTCGCTGAAGGACCATCCACTGTTTTTTGTGTTGCAGTAACCGCATGTACTGTAGTCATCAATCCTTCAACAATACCAAACTTATCGTTCAACACTTTCGCAAGAGGTGCTAAACAGTTCGTTGTACAAGAAGCATTTGAAACGATTGTGTATTCTGCTTTAAGATCTTTATGGTTAACACCCATTACGAAAGTAGGGGTATCATCTTTTGCAGGAGCAGACATGATTACTTTTTTCGCACCAGCATCAATGTGTTTCTGTGCCAATTCTTTCGTCAAGAAGAAACCTGTAGATTCGATGATCACTTCAGCTCCTACTTCATCCCATTTCAGGTTTGCTGGATCTTTCTCTGCAGTAATACGGATCTCTTTTCCGTTTACTACCAAATGTCCATCTTTCACTTCTACTGTACCATCGAATTTACCGTGTGTAGAATCGTATTTCAACATATATGCTAAGTAATCAGGCTCAACTAGGTCATTGATACCTACTACTTCAATATCGCTGCGTTTAACAGCAGCTCTAAAAGCTAAGCGGCCGATACGGCCAAATCCGTTAATTCCAATTTTCATTTTTAACTAATTTTTATTTAAATAATATTTTAATAGGTTTTGAACAGGTTCCCGTATAATCGTACCTATGGCCAGATGGTGATCTTGAACGATCTCCGTCAGCCAGTCGGCATAATTATTTGCCACCGAGCCTGTGAAGTTGATTGTTGCATCCGGATACGCTTCGGAAAGCGGTACCAAATAAGTTTTTACATATAGTTCCAATCCTTTCTTGATGATGCCTTCCATGTATGGATCGTCCTTGTTCTCCAGGATAAAATCCGCAAAAGAGGTCAAAAAGATGTTCGGATTGGGGGTATTGTAGGTTTTATCCAATATTGTCTTACGGTCAATGGCATGCTTCCTTACGAACTTGTCCCGAAAACCCGCAGGCATGGCCTCTGTCAGAAAATCCTTGAGGATCTGTCTGGCCTGCCAGTTGGTCGATGCTTCATCCGCAAGAATATAGCCTAGACCATAATTGTTTTCCGTGATTTTACGCCCATTATAATAGGCTGCATTCGATCCGGAACCAATGATTCCGATAATGCCCTTCTCGTTTCCAAAAGTAGAAATGGCGGAAGCCAGTACATCATGGCTCACTTTCACTTTGGCATTCTTGAAGAACTGGCTGAACACCTTTTCGATCTTTTCCTGACGCTCGGTAGAAGAGGCGCCAGCACCGAAAAAGTAGATCTTACGGATCCGTTCGGCATTGTTGATCAATTGGGTATTCTTATTGAGTAGTTGATAAATGAACCTTTCATCCTGTATATAGGGGTTGATACCCGTCGTACGGAAGCCATGGAGAATTCTACCTTTTTCTGCTAAACGCCAATCGGCGTACCTGGAGCCACTAAAAACTACTGCAATCATATATTAAATGTTCATTACTTGGGAGATAGTGACCAACTCTTCATCCAGTTTGAATTCCTTGCCACGCAAAGCCTCTTCAAGACTGGTTGATACGATCTGGCTTCCGCGGATGCCTACTGTTGCACTTCTATTTCCTTTGATTAGTTCGTTTACCGCAAAGTATCCCATCCGGGTGGCAAGCACTCTATCGAAACTGCTTGGGGATCCTCCTCGCTGTAAATGTCCTAATATACTAACTTTTGTATCATAATAATCAAATTTTTCATTCACCCTTTTCGCCACATGGTATGCTCCACCATTTTTGTCCCCTTCGGCCACAATAACGATCATAGAGGTCTTATTACGATGTTTTGCTGTTTCCAACATGTCGATCAGTTCGTCGATCGCTGTATCCTTTTCAGGTAGCATGATGGCTTCGGCACCACCGGCAACCCCTGCGTTCAACGCAATACATCCGGAGTCCCTTCCCATTACTTCAACGAAAAATAAACGATTATGTGATGCCGCAGTATCTTTAATTTTATCGATCGCATCAATTACCGTATTATTCGCAGTATCAAAGCCTAAGGTATAGTCTGATCCATATAGATCATTGTCGATCGTACCGGGAATACACATCACCGGAATATCGTATTCCTGCGAGAAGATTTCCGCTCCGGTAAAGGTTCCATCACCTCCGATTGCGACCAATGCATCGATCTCGGCTTCCTTAATATTTTCATAGGCTTTTTTACGGCCTTCAGGCGTCCGGAATTCCGGGCATCTTGCCGACTTCAATACCGTTCCTCCCTTTTGTAGGATAGAACTCACTGAACGGCTCACCATCTCCTTGAAATCCCCCTCGATCATCCCTTCATATCCTCTGTAAATGCCTGTAACTTTTAATCCATTATAGAGTGCAGTCCGGACTA
Source organism: Sphingobacterium sp. 1.A.4 (assembly GCF_002734245.1). Classification (NCBI taxonomy): domain Bacteria; kingdom Pseudomonadati; phylum Bacteroidota; class Sphingobacteriia; order Sphingobacteriales; family Sphingobacteriaceae; genus Sphingobacterium; species Sphingobacterium sp. 1.A.4. The sequence continues at coordinate 15,195 of NZ_PEAZ01000044.1, read as the reverse complement.
CTGCGCGAATTGCAGCGTTCATCCCGGGAGCATCACCCCCAGAAGTATAAACACCAATTCTTTTGATTTGCTTCATTAGGTCTTTCTTTTTTGATTTACGAATATAATGTGTATTTCTTACACTATTAAATTTTTTTAGTAAATTGTTTGTTTAATTAGTATTATTGTTGATAAATTCATGAGACTATATTAATCAGTTAAATAAGATTTAAATTTTGCAGACGTATTTTACCATTGATTGTGTCATACTGACATTTGACGAGGGTCAACTGAAAGTGTTATTGGCGGAACGTAACGAATATCCTTACAAAGATTGGTGGGCGCTTCCCGGATATTTTGTGAACAAATACGAAGAAATGGAAGATGCGGTTGCAAGGATTCTCTTTGAAATGACGGGCTTAAAGGATATCTACATGGACCAATTGGCTGCATTTGCCGGTGTTAAGCGACATCCTGAAGGCCGTATCCTAACCGTGGCTTATATGGCACTGGTCCAGATGGAAGATGTGAAGAATAAAATCGTCGCCATTTCTGATTATATGCGCCAATTAAAGTGGTTTTCGGTGGATGAACTTCCAGACCTGGCTTTTGACCACCGCGAGATCATCGAACTGAGCTTAGATCGTTTGAAAAAAACAGTAGGTTATTCCACCACCCCTTATGAATTATTACCCTCCAAATTTACCCTTACTCAATTACAACAGGTTTATGAAGCCTTGTTGAACAAAAAATTGGATAAAAGGAACTTCCGCAAGAAAATCAATAATTTAGGTTATCTCAAAGAACTTAATGAATTTCAGAAGGGGGTTTCCTATCGTGCGGCAAAACTTTATGCCTTTGATAAGAAAAAGTTCCAAAAGCAATTCAATCAAGATTAATCTCTACACTTCATAAAATACGCTTCCTAAGTTAAGAAAATGTTAATAATCGTTTTTATGACAAAGGAATGATATTATTTATTTTCTATTCTTTACTTTTGAACAATTTTTAGAAAAAGTCAAAAATAACAAAAGTAAAAATGGAGAATCGTAAGGATCAGATCATCGAGGTGGCGCTAAAGCGCTTCTCACATTTTGGTTTCCACAAAACCACTATGAACGAGATTGCCGACGATCTACGAATTACAAAAGCAAATCTATATTATTATTATCCGGACAAACCATCCTTGATAATTGATGTTTTATGCAAGATCGCCTCTGATCTGCATGAACCGGAATTGGCCATCGTTGAAAAATACAATGGTGATATTTTGAAGGTGGTCAATGAAGTCATAGAAACGAGGTCTCGTTTCATGCGTAAATACTACCTGTTCCATATCAATGAGAATTTGGATTGGATCAAAGGTATCGATCTGACCGATACGATGGAGAAATTCTATAAAAGGGATGTGGAAGTATTGAAAAGCCTATTGAACAAAGCTGTAGAAGCCGGAGAGTTGAAAATGAATAATATAGACGAGGCAGCAGTTTGTTTAACGGAAATACAGAAAGGCATCGCCCTATTACATACCGTAGCGGATGTGATTACAGGCATTCCGAACGATAGCAATGTGGATAAAATATTAGAAAGCCAAAAAAGGTCGGCAAAATTGATCTTCGATGGTAAAATAAATCGCAATTAACACCATGAGAAATATAAAAGTAATCGCACTAATGTTGTCTGGTATTTTTACCGGCACATTCTTACATGCGCAAGAAACCTTGACGTTGCAGGAGGCAGTCAAGTATGCGTTAGAAAACAAAGCGGAGGCAAAGAAATCAAAACTGGACCTGGAGAATTCAGAATACAAGATTGCTGAAGTACGTGCAGGAGCATTGCCGCAAATCAGCGGACAAGGATCCTTGACCTATAATCCATTGATTCAGAAAAGTGCATTGGATGGTGCCTTGATGGGAAGGCCCGGAGAGACGATCATGGTAGCATTTGGACAACCTTGGCAAGCCAATGCTGTTGTGCAAGTGAGCCAGCAGATTTTTAACCAGTCCTTGTTCACCGGATTAAAGGCCGCTAAATCGACTCGCGAATTCTATCAGATCAACAATGAACTGACAGATGAGCAATTGATCGAGAAAGTAGCCAATGCGTATTACGAAGTTTACCAATCGGAAATGCAATTGCAGACGATTGAGAACAACCTACAGAATACCATCAAAACAAGAGATGTTCTAAAAGGCTTGGTGGATGCTGGTTTAGCAAAGAAAATTGACCTTGACCGTGTGGAAGTGGCGATCAATAACCTTTTGGCATCAAAACAACAGGTAATCAATGGGGCAGATCTTCGTGAAAATGCCTTGAAATTCGCTATCGGTATGCCGATTACAGAAGACATTGTCCTTCCGAAGGAAACCTTTGATATCAAAGCCGATTACCTAAGTGCAGAATTCAACTTGGATAACCGTACGGAAATCAAGTTATTGGATAAGCAGATCGAATTGTTGGAGCTGAACAAGAAAGCGATGATCTCCAACTATTACCCGAACCTATCCTTTACCGGAAACTTAGGTTACCTAGGATTTGGTCAGAAATTTCCAATCTTCAATAGCAACGCCAATTTCTCTCCTTATTCAGCCATCGGTCTGAACCTTTCCATCCCGATTTTTAGTGGTGGAAGAACTAAATCACAGATCAACCAGGCAAATGTGGAGATCCGTAAGGCACAGGTAGATAAAGAAGATGCAAAATTAGGATTGAACCTTGCAGCAGAAAACGCAAGAGCACAGATCAAGAATAGTTTGATCACGGTAGACAATAACCGCCGTAACATCGAACTTGCCAGAAATGTGTTGTCCAATACGCAGAACAACTACCACAATGGTTTGGCCACATTGACCGAACTATTGGATGCAGAGAATGCTTTGGCAGATGCAGAAAATAACTTGAACACCTCTTTATTGAACTATAAAGTTGCCGAGATCCAATTGATCAAAGCGAACGGTAACATCAAATCTTTAATTAACGAATAATATAACACTCCATATGAAACGCGCAATAATAGCTATTATAGTAATCGGGGCAGCCCTAGTAGGGATGTTCATGATTTTGAACAAGAACAAAAAGAAAGTTGAAGCAGAGACTGCCGTGGTAGCAGAGAAAAATGCTGCGGTAGCTGTACGTATTGATACAGCTCGTACAGAAGCCATGAACTTAGCTTACCAAGCCAATGGTACGTTTATGCCGAAACAAGAAGTAACCGTAGCTGCGGAAACAGGTGGCCGTGTAGTAAGAGTGTTGGTGGATGAGGGATCACGAGTTGGTGCAGGTCAAACCTTAGCGGTGGTTGAAGGTGATAAATTGAATGTWWWTKTWTYCAATGCASAAGCGGCATACGAKATTGCTCAATCCAACCTTCAACGTTATCAGAGTGCATTAACTACTGGTGGTGTAACCCAAGCACAGGTAGATCAGATGCGTCTTCAATTCGAAAACGCAAAGAACAACTTGAAAAGTGCGAAGTTAACTGCTGGTGATGTAACGATCAAAACATCTGTTTCAGGTATCGTAAATTCCCGTAAAATTGAACCAGGTGCTTATGTAAGTCCAGGTACTCCGGCATTTGATATCGTTAATGTAAGCACCTTGAAATTGAGAGTGAATGTAGATGAGAAAAATGTGGCAACACTTCGCGTCGGACAGACAGTAGAAGTATTGGCTAGTGTATATAGCGACAAGAAATTTACAGGGAGAATTACGTTCATCGCACCTAAATCTGATGGTAGCTTGAACTTCCCTGTAGAGATCGAAATTGCTAACAACCCTAACAATGACCTTCGTGCAGGTATGTACGGAACAGCGGTATTCGGTGGTTCTGGAACTGCTTCAGCGTTGGTTATCCCTCGTACAGCTTTCGTAGGTTCCATCTCTGATAACAAGGTGTTTGTATTGAGAAATGGCAAAGCCATCGAAACAAAAGTTCAATCGGGTAGAAGCTTTGGTGATTTGATCGAAATCACAAGCGGTCTTCAAGCTGGCGATCAGGTGATCACTTCTGGTCAGATCAACTTGTTGGATCAAACTGCGGTTGAAGTTATTAAATAATTTGTGCTAAGTACGACAATTCTATTATGAAGATTACTGAAATATCGATAAAACGTCCCAGCCTGATCATCGTATTATTTATAATACTGACCTTGGGGGGGATATTCTCCTATACCCAGTTGGGGTATGAGTTGGTACCTAAGTTTGAGGTAAACGTAATTACCGTGCAAACTGTATATCCAGGTGCCTCGCCTACGGAGGTGGAAAATACCGTAACCAAGAAAATTGAGGATGCCGTCTCCTCCTTGGAGAACATCAAAAAATTGGAAGCTACTTCCATGGAAAACGTGTCGGTTGTGATGATTACCTTGAACGACGGAGCTGATGTCAACTTCCTGTTGACCGATGCCCAACGTAAGATCAATGCCATCCTGAACGATTTACCAGATGATGTTGATGCACCATCTTTAAATAAATTCTCCTTGGATGATGTCGCTATCATGAGTTTAGCGGTGACTTCCAACCTATCGGAGAAACAACTTTACGACTTACTGGACAATAAGATCCAACCGATCTTTGCCCGTATCAATGGTGTTGCGAAAGTAGACCTGATCGGTGGTGAAGAAAGAGAGATCCAGATCAGTGTGGATGCACAGAAATTGGAAGGTTATGGCTTATCCATTGGTCAGATCCAACAGGTGATCGGATCATCAAACCTCGATTTCCCTACAGGTAATGTGAGTACCCGTGAAAACCGTACAACCATCCGTTTGGCCGGTAAAGTAACGTCAATTGATGAATTGAGAAACCTGCCTATTACTACTCCGACTGGAACAACGATTTTCCTTCGTGATGTGGCCGATGTACAGGATGGTATCAAAGAGATCGAAAAGATCGCTCGTTTAGACCAGAAGAACACCATCATGTTACAGGTGTTCAAGCAGTCGGATGCGAATGCGGTAGAGGTATCTAGGTTGGTAAAAGAAACTATTGCAACGGTAGAAACAGATTATTCGAAAGACAATGTGAAAGTATTGTTGGCGAATGACTCGACAGATTATACTTTGAACGCAGCAAATAACGTAATCCATGACTTATTGATCGCGATTGCCTTGGTAGGTTTCATCATGTTGTTCTTCTTGCATTCCTTGAGAAATGCGGCGATTACCATGGTGGCTATTCCATTGTCCTTGATCGCGACCTTTATCGGATTATTGTTGATGGGTTATACCCTGAACTTGATGTCCCTTTTAGGACTTTCCCTAGTAGTAGGTATCCTTGTCGATGATGCGATCGTTGTTATCGAGAATATCCACCGCCATATGGAGATGGGTAAGAACAAGGTGCGTGCGGCTTACGACGGAGCAAAAGAGATCGGATTTACCGTAACAGCGATTACTTTGGTTATCGTGGTGGTATTCTTACCGATCGCGATGTCCTCTGGTTTGGTGGCTAATATCCTTGCACAGTTCTGTGTAACGGTTATTATATCGACCTTACTATCCTTATTGGTATCTTTCTCGGTGGTGCCTTGGTTATATTCCCGTTTCGGAAAATTAGAGCATTTGAATCCAAACTCTTTCTTTGGAAAGATCATCCATGGATTTGAAGCTGGATTGACCAAATTCACACACTGGATCTCCGGTATCTTGGAATGGTCATTGAAGAACAGATGGACCAAATTGGGAACTTTATTTATCGCATTTTTCCTTTTGGTAGGATCTTGTGCCCTGGTTCCTGCAGGTTATATCGGTACTGACTTTTTCCCATCTTCGGACAAAGGGGAATACCTGATGCAGTTTGAGTTGGAGAAAGATGCTTCTCTAGAGAAGACCAACTTCCTGACCCAAAAAGCAGAGAATATCATTAAAAATAAGCCAGAAGTGGAACGTATCATTACTACAGTAGGTCAGTCCTCAGATGGTATGAACTCTACTTCAGGAACGCGTTATAAATCCGAGATCCACGTGATCATGAAGGATACCTATACCGAGAATTCAAAAGTTTATGCGGCAAGATTGCAACGTGAATTGGAAAAAGAATTGGTAGGAGCGAAGGTAAAATTCGTGAGTATGGGATTGATGGGAGCAGAACAGGCACCATTGAAATTGACCGTGATCGGTTCTGACCTGAAAGATGCGAATGAATTTGCTGAGAAAGCAGCAGACCTACTTCGTAAGGTTCCGGGAGCTACCAACGTGAAATTAACTTCTGAAGGTGGTAACCCTGAAATCAATGTGCAGGTAGACCGCGAGAAAATGACTTCATTAGGTTTGGATGTGGCTACCGTAGGTATGACCATGCAAACAGCATTCTCCGGAAATACAGACAATAAATTCCGTGCAGGTGATAATGAATATGATATCAATATCCGTTTTGATGAAGCTAGCCGTTCTAACATCGCTGATGTGAGAGGATTGAAATTCATCAACAAACAAGGTGTTCCTATTTCCTTAGAGCAATTTGCTACGGTTGGATACGGTTCAGGACCTTCCTTATTGGAGCGTCGTGATAAATCGCCAGCAGTTTCAGTTCAAGCATCTCTTGTAGGTCGTACCTTAGGGGATGTGGCTGGAGAATGGGAAGCAGAGTTCTCTAAGTTAGAGCGTAAGCCAGGGGTAGTCTATATCTGGGGTGGTAACATGGAAAACCAACAAGAAGGTTTCGGTACCTTGGGAGTGGCATTATTGGCATCTATCCTGTTGGTTTACTTGGTAATGGTTTCCCTGTACGATAGTTTCAGTACACCATTCGTCGTGATGTTCTCGATTCCACTATCCTTTATTGGAGCCTTGATCTTATTGGCATTGACTGGTCAATCCTTGAACATCTTTACCATCTTAGGTATCATCATGTTGATCGGTTTGGTGGCGAAGAATGCGATTCTATTGGTCGACTTTGCTAACCACCGTAAGGATAATGGGGATACTACGCACGATGCCTTGGTTGCTGCCAACCATGCCCGTCTTCGTCCGATCTTAATGACGACCATTGCGATGGTATTCGGTATGATCCCGATCGCGTTGGCAACAGGTGATGGTGCGGATATGAACAAAGGTTTGGCTATCGTAATTATCGGGGGTCTATTATCTTCCCTATTACTTACCTTAGTGGTAGTTCCAGTGGTTTATTCGCTATTTGATAGTATGGGCCGTCGTTGGGGAAGTAAAAAGAAAACCAACTATGTGGAACTTATTGATGCCGATTATGTTCCGAACGAACATTATGTGGATGAAATGGATGTGAAACACAACTAGAACAATTTAAAAATCACTTACTTAAAGAGGCTGATCGTAAAGATTCAGCCTCTTTTTTCGTAATTGTAGCTGAATGTTTAGAAAATTGAAATAATTAGCTGCCCTACAAAACTTTCTACCCTACAAACTTGTTCTGAAATTGATTAATTTTGCAGAAAATTCGAACGAGAAATGAAAATCTTTTTGACAACATGTTGTTTTATTGTGCTGGTAGGTTGTAGACAGCAGACCGAGAATAAGGTTGTAGAACAGCCTGTGGAGCAGCTTGTTCAGCAAGAAGAAAAGGAAGTTTCCGTTGCCCCAACATCCGAAGAAAAGGACGAAATTTTGGCTGTTATCGAAGGCCTTGATAACCGTTCATTTCCTTTGGCCGATTCGACCAACTTTGATAATGTGGATAAAAAAGGGATCCATAATCCTGATTTTTTGAAACGTATCCATTTTGAGGCCGATGAAGTGAATTTTAAAGATGTACGCTTGAGGTATAGACTCCACTATTCTCCAGCCTATTATAGTATTGTATTGACCTATCCTCTAGGAGAACATGAAATCATTACAACCTTGTTGAATATCAATAAAGAAGGAAAAATCATTGATTTCTTGGATATTGCCTATGATGAGATTGCCGAATCAGCTTTTCGGAAGGAGAGTGTGATGGAGAAGGATAGGGTAGTGCTTACCGATTGGAATTACATGTCGGAAGTGCCTACAAAAACGGTTACCAATTATTTGCTGACTTCCGAAGGTAGATTTGAGGAAGCTTCTTAGGTAGGTTCAGACCAATCCCCATATTTTACTGGTTTCAAACCATTTTTTGACTTTGGTGTTTTAAGGATAAAGCCTTGAATAGGACTGTGAACACACTTTAAGTATACTGTAATTAGGTTGTAAGTAAATTGTAAATGACTTTATACACTTACACCTCACTTACAAGTCACTTACACCTCACTTACATCTCGAAGAAAATATAAATACTACACATGGATCAACAGCGAAAAGAAGACAAAAAACAAGGTGGTTTCTTTAAAAACACCTTCACGATTTTAAAAAACAGTGCATTAGGATTTATCAATGAAGATACCATGAAGTATAGTGCTTCCTTGGCTTATTATACTATCTTTTCCATAGGCCCTATTTTAGTGCTGATGATCTCTTTGGCTGGAATTTTCTATGGTGAAGATGCCATTAAAGGTAAATTATTTTCGGAGCTCAATGAACTGATAGGAAGAAATGCAGCACGTCAGGTTCAAGAAATCATTAAAAACTTGGAGCTTTCCGGAAAATCTTCCATGGCGTTGATCATCAGTATAGTCACATTAATCATTGGTGCGACCACTGTTTTTGGGGATATTCAGAACTCCATCAACAAAATATGGCATGTGCGGGCGAAACCGAAAAAGGGCTGGTTAAAATTGATCATGGACCGTTTGTTATCCTCTTCATTGGTCATTGGTTTAGGATTTCTATTGGTGGTCACCTTAGTGGTCAACGGGATCATTATTGCCTTTACCGATAACTTATTGCGGTATTTCCCGGATATGGCCGTGCATGTTATGGATATCATCAATTTCATGCTAACCTTTGGAATTATATTTTTATTATTCTCGGTTATCTTTAAGGTTCTTCCTGATGTCAACATCCAATGGAAACCGGTTAAGGCGGGCGCCTTATTCACCGCTATACTTTTTATTTTCGGACGCTTAGGAATAGGATTTTATCTTTCCAATTCAGATACCGCTACGACTTATGGCGCTGCTGGATCGATCGTATTGATTTTATTATGGGTGTATTATACCGCGGCTATTCTATATTTTGGGGCAATTTTTACGAGGGAATATGCCACCTTCAAAAATTATCCGATAGAGCCATCGGAATATGCGGTTCATGTAGAGGTTAAAGAGATCGAGCGGAATGTCAAAGAAATTCCGCCCGCTCCACTTACTACCGACGAGACTGTGGTCGAGAAGTAGGTTTATAGAATGCTTTCACTCGTTTTTCCAGATCGATGATGATGGTTTCGGTGAAATCAATGCCAGTCAATTGATTAATATGCATCAGAGCGCCGGGAGAGAATACATTGATCTCCATAATTTTGTCGCCTACAATGTCCAATCCCACTAGGTACATATTGTCGTCCTTTAGCTTTTTGGTCACTTTTTTAACCAACTTTAGGATATCATCCGTAATTTCTGCTTCTTGAGCCGATCCTCCCTGATGGATATTGCTTCGGATTTCATCTGCAGATTGCACACGTCTAACCGCGGCGTACTTACCTTCAGCCATCAAAGGGGCACCATTCAGCAGGAAGAAACGGATATCGCCTTTAACAGCATCTGGAAGATATTCCTGAGCCATAACATAACCATCACGTGCAATGGCTTCTACGGTTTGCTTCAGATTCTGGGTCTCTCCCGATTTGATCATAAACACATTCTTTCCGCCGGAGCCTTTTAAAGGTTTAAGGATAATTTTATCCCCTTGTTCTTTCAGGAATGCGGTTACATCTTCATGGTTTCTGGTGACCAACGTTTTTGGGCGGATGGCTTTTGGGAAATTCTGCAGGTACAGCTTATTATTCGCCTCGATTAGGTTATCAGGATCATTAATAACAAATCCTCCATTGCGTTTTACAAGTTGGGAAAATTGTATCCCTGCTGCTGAAGCCCATGGCCTTCCGATCATATCTAGGGTAGGGTCGAACCTTAGCCAAAGCACCTCCACATCGGCCATATCGACCAGTTCTTTTTCTTTCGCTTTTAGGGTTTTCATGAATCTGGCTGCGGTAGGCAAGGTTTCAGGTGGTTCCATGAGCCTACAGTGTGCCATAACCCGTTGCTCATCCTTGTAAACGAAATCTGCCAAACCAATATACAATACCGTATGGCCCCTTTCCAATGCTTTGAGGGCTAATATCGTGGTCGTGAATTTCTCTTCTTCTTTATGCGTTTGATTGATCAAAAATGCAATTTTCATATTTGCGTTGAGTTTTTTCTTATGTAGTGATTTAATGTGTCAATTTAAAAACGGATGCTTTTGTCTTCACCTCTTTCCATTTATCCAAATATTCAGGAAACATGAACCTCGGTGTAATGGCTGGTGGAATAAGGATTTCTTTTTGCAGCAGGTCTTTGATGATCGGTAGGTAATCTTTTCGTATTTTCCCCATCATCAGCAGATGTACATTGTTGTTTTCCTTTAGGTATTCGATCAATTCCATGATGCCCTTGAGGTAGAGCATATCCTTGGTCAATCCACCACCACGATAAACCCGCATGACAATCTGAAAAGATGTTTCATGTTTGAACCCAAATTGGTCGACCAACAGGGCAAAGGTATCGGTGAAGGAATTACCCAAGAGCATATGTTGTACCGCGATAACCCTCGCTGCAATGATCCTTAACCGATCGTTGTTCAGACCATCAACAATATATTCCGAAAGTACCGCCAAGCCTTCCTGTAATTCTTCATAGCCGGGAACACCCAAACTAAAAAGGTTCAATGGTTGCATCCTGCCATTGAAATAGGTTACGACATGTGTTCCTATCTCATGTTGAATAAGCGCTTTAGCGCGAGATTTTGTTAGTTTATACTCCTTACTGATGTTCAATGCCCCTCTATTGACCATAACTCCCGAAATATCCTCTCGGATACGGATTGGACAATTGAATTCCTGATTTTGTTGTTGCAAAAATTTAACTTCTTCCTTGGCCATTTTGGCAAATTCACTTGGTCCGATCCATTCTTCATTTTTGGTGGAAGTCGTTTCTGGTTCGGTCATCATCAATAGGGCCAAAGCGGAGTTGTATAGTTTCTCTGAAACATTCCCGAATACCTGTAGGCTCCCATGCAGGAAGTCCTCTTTACCACGATCGGCCAGCATGGTGATCATGGAGTCCAATTCGGTTCTTTTGTCCCGAAAAATATAGGCCATGGTGGGATCGTAGATGTCTTCGATCCTCAGGTTGTACAACCTACGTTTTACCAGATCGGGATCTACGTGCATAGGTCGGTAAAGAAATTTTGGTGTTTTCCAATATTTATCCTTTTTGAACTGCAACCAAGCTTCATGGGCATTCAAAGGCGTGACCATCAGCAGGAAATCGAATTTCTTGCTTTCCTGCGCCAAGGCATCATCGATCTCATTCATCATCGGAGTAAGTTCCTGATGAACATTGATCTTTTGGGCCGTGGCATTCAAGTGGGTATAGACCCGCAGGAATTCAAAGAAAAGTCTGGAAAGTGATTTTGCCAATGTTTCTCGATAGGTACGCATCAAGAGTGGTAAAATATTCTCTTCGTAATCGATATATCGCTTTTTAATCGATATTCCCAATAATAAAATCTGCTTGTTCTGCAGGTATTTCTTCGAGAATAAAGATGGTAGACTTTCCGGTTTTGGAATCTGCAGGTCCTTAGAAATGGCTACCGATAGTTCTGCCGTTTCCATCCGGATGTTCCTTTCAAAATATTCCGCAAGTGGGAGTATATCTTTCTGACCGACATGCAAAAGGATATCATCCTTTTGGTTGGATTCCGAAATCCAGGTTTCGATCAAAAGGCAGGCACCAAATTCTTGTGCCAACGATTCAGCAATCGGTTTTATCCATTCCTCCAGCGCAAATTCATCTTCTTTACATACAATGCTTGCATTTTCGGTCTTTGCCAAATCGGCAATCATTTTATCCTTTTTACCCGTGTCTGGAACACGGTAAATAAAAATATAGGGAACTATTTTATTGAATATGAATTTACCGGCATTTGGAACTTGATAATGGATAGGAGTACGTTTATTGATCGCATTTAGAATACGTAAAAGTGCTTTATTCTTTTCCATCTTGGTGAAAATACTGGTTAAATACCGTCAATGTTTTTAAGAGTAACTGTTTGCAGGCCATGATTTTGTGGTAATCGGGGTCACCGGTCCATTCATCCATAAAATCTTTCCGGAATTCGATCGCCAGCACGAAACCATAGTCTCCATAGAGTTGGTTCATGGTCTGCGCGAAATAGCCGCCTTTGAACTTTACATTCTCCCTTACATCAATGGCCTGGCCATTCAATTCCTCCGCTGATATAAAGTTAATCAATTCATCCATTAATGGTCTCCACTTTTGGTTGAGGTGGATGGTGCCAAAGTTTATTTCAGGATCCGTATCCATATTGATCTCTTGGTCTGGACCTTCGCGTTTGGCATTATAGCTATGGATATCCAAGATAATGAAATAGCCAAATTGGGCAATGGTATCCTGGATCTTACTCTCTATGATTTCAAATATTTCACGATGATCATTACGGAGTTCACTGATCAATTCCAATGGGAAGTCCTCTTTCCATACATTTAACCCCCAAGCCTGTTCGGGTTTGAGGTAGATGGCATCTTCCAAGGTACGGTTGATGTCCAATTGAAAGCGTGAGCTTTCCATAATAAATCGATTGCAGGGAAGTTCAGCGATCAGCGCCGTAAAGGGATCTTCCTCCCGTAATCGTTCTTCCTCATTCAACAGTTGATAAGGCAGTAATTTTTCATCTATATCGTGGCCGTCGTGGATAGCAAAAGTCCAGAATGGGCTATCGGCCAATTTGATTTCATATTTTGTAAGCAAAGGCATAAAATTCTCCTTTAGGGATTATCTTATTAATAAACAATAAATTGTAGAAATAGTTTTATTTTTCCTATTTTCAGTTATTTATATTCTAACCATTATGATCAACTTATTCCAAAAACCTTTACTTAAAAAATTAGCGTTAGCCTGTTTGCTTTTTGGTTCTGTTTCCTCCCAAGCCGTTGCCCAAGGAAAAGACTGGAAAGAAAAATCCATTGATAACAAAGAAGAACGGATGGCCTGGTGGAAGAACGACCGATTCGGGATGTTCATCCATTGGGGATTGTATGCCTTGCCAGCCCGACACGAGTGGGTTCAGCAGATCGAAAGAACCGACCATGAAACCTACAAAAAGAAATACTTTGATCTTTTTAATCCTGACTTATACCATCCCGAAGAATGGGCTTTAGCGGCCAAGAATGCCGGGATGAAATATGTGGTGTTAACCGCCAAGCATCATGAGGGATTTTGTTTGTGGGATACCAAATCGAGCAATTTCAATGCGGCCAAAACACCTTATGGAAAAGACCTGTTGAAACCTTTTGTGGAGGCTTGTCGTAAGAACGGATTGAAAGTGGGATTCTATTTTTCGGTGATTGATTGGTACCATCCAGACTTTACCATTGATAATACCCATCCTTTGAGAGGAAATCAGGAAGCCATCGCCACGAATTCGGGTAAAAACATGGATAATTTCCGGAAGTATTTGAAGGAGCAGGTTCGGGAATTGCTGGGCAATTATGGAAAGATCGATTTGTTGTTCTGGGATTTTTCCTATCCGGGGCCAAATGGCAAAGGAAAGGAGGATTGGGACAGCGAGGGGTTGATCAAATTGGCGCGGGAGCTGCAGCCGAACATCATTATGAACGATCGTTTGGATATGGGTGCTGAAGCTTGGGGATGGGATTATAAAACACCGGAGCAATTCATGCCGAATGAGTGGCCGACATTTAACGGGGTGAGGGTGCCTTGGGAGACTTGCCAGACTTTTTCAGGATCTTGGGGATACCATAGGGATGAGAACACTTGGAAGTCATCCAACCAGCTTATCGCCATGCTGATTGAAGTGGTGAGTAAAGGCGGAAATCTTTTATTGAATGTGGGGCCTACAGCGAGAGGGAATTTTGATGATCGGGCAAATGATCGATTGGAAGCTATTGGGAAATGGATGAAATTCCACTCGGCATCTATTTACGGCTGTACAGAGGCGCCTGCGGATTTTCAGAAACCGGGTAATACGTTGTTGACCTATAACCCGAAGACCAAGCGTTTGTATGTTCATTTATTACAATATCCTTTTAAAACGCTTTATCTGCCAAATTTTAAAGGGAAGGTGAAATATGCGCAATTCCTGCATGATAATTCGGAAGTTAAATATACCTCCAGGACAAAATCCAACGATGGGGAGCACATGGCGATTACGGCCGGAGAGAATGATCTGATCATGGATCTGCCGGTGGTAAAACCGAATGTGGAGATCCCGGTTATTGAGTTGATATTGAACTGATCTAAAAATATTTGATAATAATCCACACAATATCAGCGGGTTATTGTTCGTTGTTTTAGTATGACCAATTAAAAAAGGAGGTTATTATGAACCTAATTCAACGAATTGAATATTGGGGAGATCATCACCATCCAAGGTGGATTGATTTCATCCGAATTGCACTCGGCATATTGATTTTTGCCAAAGGTGTAAGTTTTGTTATGGACAGGGATTCCGTAGCTGCATTAATTGAGCGAACGCATTTTCAGCTTTCTATTTGGGGGGCGGTTCATTATGTGGTCTTTGCACATTTGGTAGGTGGTATTTTTATCATGATGGGGTTTGCGACGAGGTTAGCGGCGTTGATACAGATTCCGATTTTGATAGGCGCGGTGTTTTTCGTGAATATCACGCAGGGATTTAGTTTTCTGAATTCGGAGTTCTGGTTGTCTTTGGTGGTGTTGTTGTTGCTTTGTTATTTTGTGGTAGTAGGTTCTGGTAAGATGTCTTTGGATAAGATGATGGATAAGCCAGGGTATAAAAGGGATATTTAGGAAAAATCTATTGCAAAAATAACGTCATCGTAAGTTTGTAAGTAAGTTATAGGAATTAAAGAGACAGAATATAATTTTGTATTTCATTTAGGATACAGCGAGAGAGGGAGTAAGATTTTTAATCGTCATTGGTCCTTGAGAGACCCTTCGCAATGTTAATCCCCCTCTCTTATTCCTATCATAAACTTGGACAGTTCATTAGGCCAGGAGCCTGTTTTTACGATTGATAAGTTATGATAAGAGCTGCTGTAATCCACAAATATGATATACAAATATGGTAACAGGTATTGATTGTTCAAAGGATTATTTTGACATTTCTG
>NZ_PEAZ01000043.1:0-57023 GCF_002734245.1 Sphingobacterium sp. 1.A.4 | reverse complement strand
ACGGAGATGAAGATTCTGCGTGAACCGATATCGATCCCCGCAGCATGATCGTGAATGATTTTCATGGCACATCAATTAAAATGTGAAACCATTAAGCCCATAGAGGAAAAATAAACGGCAGGCTACCATACGGACAATCTAAAAGATGTACCAAACTCCAATGCCTCAATCTATGGAACCAAGCTCAGGGACAGGCAAGATGCACTATACGATAGTCCGGTCAAACTGCAGAATGGTCAATGAACTAAGTTACTAAATGTCATCACCTTCCGATAAATTTAGTTCAAATTTTTAATTCTAAGGATGACATGGGAAGGAATCAGGATGACATGGAAAGAAAGATTGCTTCGTTCCTCGCAATGACGCGACCCTCGCAATGACGCGGCCGTAGCTATGACAGGGCCCTCATCCCCCACAATGACGGGGATAGAAAACCCATGAAATAAAACATGAAACAAAAAAAAGCTGCATTTTCCAATGCAGCTTTTCCTTTATAATTTTATTTCTTCGTCTTTGGAATTAAAGAAGTGGAATTCAGTTAGATGATACGAACTCATTTCCTTCACGTTAATCCATCGACCATATTTGAAAAACCACTTCATTCTGCGGGATATTAAACCCGATTTAATGTAGGCGGCAATGTAAGGATGCACACAAAGTGTTACACCCTTTTCATTTTGCTCCTGCAAAATAAAGCTCAAATTGTTTTCAATGTCATCCAGCAACACGATGCTAGATCTAATTTCACCCGTTCCGTCACAAGCAGGACACTTTTCATTGGTCACAATGCTCATTTCAGGACGGACACGTTGCCTAGTAATCTGTACTAAACCAAATTTACTAGGAGGGAGAATGGTGTGTCGAGCGCGGTCAGTTGCCATGCACTCTTTTAAGAAACCATACAGTTCCTTCCGATTGTTGGGTTTGTGCATATCGATAAAATCGATGACTACAATTCCACCCATATCCCGCAACCGAAGCTGACGGGCAATTTCTTTAGCCGCTTCCTTGTTCACCAGGAGGGCGTTATCTTCTTGATTTTCCTTGTTGGCAATGCGGTTTCCGCTGTTCACGTCAATTACGTGTAGGGCTTCTGTGTGTTCTACCACCAGGTAAGCACCTCCTTGCAGGTTGACGGTTTTGCCAAAGGACGCCTTGATTTGCTTCTCAACACCGTAATGGTCAAAAATCGGCTCCTTATGTTTATAGAGCTTTACAATTTTTTCCAGGTCTGGAGAGATCTCTTGAATATAGGATTTAACCTCTTCATAGATGTCCTGGTCATTCACATAAATATGGGTGAATTCATCTGTTAAGATATCGCGTAAAATAGTGGATGCGCGATCCATTTCTCCAAGCACTTTTTGTGGAGGTTCGGCTGTTTTAAGACGTTTGGTAAACAATTCCCATTTCGAGATCAGATCGAGAAGGTCTTTTTGGAGTTCATCAACTCCCTTTCCTTCCGACACCGTACGGATTATTACACCAAAGTTTGCCGGTTTAATACTTTCGACAATCTTTTTTAGGCGATTACGTTCAGTGCTTCCTTTGATTTTCTTGGAAATAGATACCGAGCTTGAGAAAGGTACTAATACAACAAACCTTCCAGCAATGGATAAGTCAGAACTCAGCCTTGGCCCTTTGGTAGAGATTGGCTCTTTGGCAATCTGTACGGGCAACAGCATGTTCCGGCTTAAGATATCCGAAATTTTTCCTGATTTGTCAATGTCCTTTTCAAGCTTTAAACTATTGAGCAGTTTTTCTTGGTAACTGCCATTCTTTACTACCCTTGTCAGTTTGATCAAGGATTGAACCTGAGGTCCCAAATCGAGGTAATGCAAAAAAGCATCCTTTTCGTAACCTACATCTACGAAAGCGGCATTCAATCCGGGCATGATTTTCTTTACTCTCCCTAAGTAAATATCTCCTACCGCGTAATTATTGCCGACCTGTTCTCGATTTAACTCAACAAGTTGCTTGTCCTGTAGTAAAGCAATAGTCACCCCCTTATCGGGGACTGAATCGATAATTAATTCCTTTACCAACAGCTACTTCATTAAGGACGGTTGTAGACTCGCTCTACAACGTTTTTGTCCGGTTAAACCTAAAAACCGTTTATGAAAAAAACAATCTATGATGAGTGTTTTCATCATAGATTGTACACATGATTTTACAGGGCCTAAGCCCTAAAAATGCTTATTTCTTTTTGTGTCTATTTTTTCTTAAACGTTTTTTACGTTTGTGAGTAGCCATTTTGTGTCTTTTTCTTTTCTTTCCGCTTGGCATAGCTTAATTTTTTAAAATGTTTAAACGAATGTGTTAATTACTTCTTGAGTTTTTCGATCTCGCGATCGATGAACTGCGAGAGAGAAGGGTCAGCCGCCAGCGACTTGCTTTTTTCAAAAGCAGCGATAGCCTCATTCTTCATCCCTATATTTTGATATCCTGTTGCAAGGTAAAAATACGACTCTGCATCAGGTTTTAATTCAACCACTGTTTTGAAACGATCGATAGCACGATCGAACTGACGTGATTGTAATGAAAACAAACCTAAAGTTTTGTTTGCCTCGATGTTCTTTGGATCAGCTTCAACCACTTCTCTTAAAAGGGCGATACCAGACATAGGATTGTTTGTTCCTGTGACCATGGCAGCACCAAGACCTGTTTTAGCTTCCAAATTTTTACCGTCCAGGTCAACTGCTTTTTGGAAGGCAGTGATGGCACGTTTGTTCAACGCAACAACCAAAGCACTATCCTGCAAATTCGTATATCCTTTACGGTAAGCATTACCTGCTTTCAACCAATAGTCGAATTTTGGTGAAATGGTAGCCATATCCTCATAGATGAATCCTTGAGGGACAGCTTTTTCCACATCATTCCACTTATCGGCCAATTGCTGATAGATCGCAATTTTCTCTTCCCCAGAAGCTTTATCAGCTTTCTTCTCCAGGTCAGTAATTTCAGAAACAATTGCTGGGTTTAATCCGCGTTTGGAGGCTTCCGAAACGCTAGATAGGGTAAAGTCATCTGCAGCGGCGCCTTGTTCAGTAGCTGCTGCAGCTGTTTCTTCTTTTGTCACCAAACCTTTTACAGGACGTACCAATAGAAAGCCCATGATAATGACTACTACTAAAGCTACGACGATCTGTATTTGTCTGGTGTTCTTCATGTTAAATGATTATTTTTTATTTCCGTTTTTCACTTTTTCTACAAAAACTTTTGCAGGTTTAAAGCTAGGCACGTAGTGCTCAGGAATAATGATAGCTGTATTTTTTGAGATGTTACGAGCTGTTTTTTCTGCTCTCTTTTTTACCACAAAGCTACCGAAGCCTCTTACGTAAACATTTTCACCACCAACCATGGCGCTTTTAACTACTTTGAAGAATGCTTCAACGGTCTCTTGTACATCAACCTTCTCTAACCCAGTCTTGTTAGAGATCTCTGCAATAATTTCTGCTTTAGTCATATCTATTTTACTCTAATTAATCTAAACCCTGTACCTCATAGGCCTTTTGGGGTTGCAAAAGTATCTTTTTATATTGAGTAATGAAAATATTTTTGCGTTTTTTTAATAACCAAATCGTTATCATTCAACGAATTAGTAGATGAATCCCCAATATTACATTCCAAAAGGCTTGCAAAGCTACAATTATTTTATTGACAATCAAAGTTTTAAAATATTTTCTCTGGATAAAACCTCCCCTAACCACTCTATATCGGCTGGTCTATGTAGGGCGGACACAATAATACGATTTAAAAGGGGACTGTCCGCCAACGGATAGGGAAAACTTGATATAACAATCTTGTGATTAATAAGGTGTTTATAGAGCGCCGGTGCTTGAGTGGAGAACACGGGAAAATGGGGAATGTGACTTAATTTTAGCCCTTTGACCAGGCCTTCCAATTGGGAAACATTGCCCTGCATCTGGTCGAAGGCGTGGTTATAAATGGCTTTCCCGTTTTTAAGGGCATACAACGCCGCCGGGGCAGAAGGTGATGACCCCAAAAAAATGGGATGCTTTTTAATAGCTATAATGGTCTCGGAATTGCCCAGCACTACCCCCGCATCCGTCCCCATTCCCTTCGCCAAGGAGGCCAGAACAACGATGTTCAGGTTTTCTGCTTTATAGGTTTCTACAGGAGTGGAAACCTGGTTTTTCCGAAGTACCCCGATGCCATGGGAATCATCCAATATCAAGGTAACATACTTATTATTAGAAAGTTGATTTAATGGGGAAAAGTCGTTTAATCTCGGTGTGAGATTATCCATGCTGTTGGAAATCATGACGAACTCCTCTTCATCTGAGGCATTGATTTCCTCGATGCTGTTGGTCAACCAATCCTCGAATCCTACCGCTACCCCTGGATCATCATCCAACCACAGCGAGGGATGGCAGTCGGGGGCATAGTAAACTTTTCTGCCTTTGCTCAAAACCTTTACGGCAATCTGTGCGGCTAAATAACCACTGGAAAGTACCGCAGCATCCTCAAATCCGAATCGTTGTGCCAAGTCCTGCTCTACTTCTTCATAGATCCCTAATTGTACATTATTGGTTCTTGAAGTACCATTGTTCAATCCGTACTTGTCGATACCATCCTTATATAATTCGATATAATCGGGGTTTTGGAGCAGCCCTAGATAGGCCGTACCGCCAAAAAACAGATAAGAGGCATCATCTTGGTGAATAATTCGGCCTGTAGGCTGGTTCAGCTTTCGGAAAGAGGTCATGTTTATTGAAATATGATATCCAAAAATACAAAATCCTTTCAAACTGGAAATCCATCAGTTCATCCGAACATCCTAACGGTTCATCCCTAAAGATTTTTCACAGCTGTAACAGGGAATTAACTTTCCTAAAAAAACCAAATATGCGATTATTATTCTTTTTCTTTTGTTTATTTCCAACCCTGTTGATGGCTCTGGAAATTAAGGTTCAAGGCACGATCAAGAATCCCAAAAAAGTCCCCGTTCAGCATGTCAATGTATTTATTGCTGGAACCTACGATGGGACCATCAGTGATAGTTTAGGAAATTTCCAGTTTAGCAGTTCTGCGCTTGGTAACCAGAAGATCATCTTTAGCAAAGCGGGATATAACCAATTGGAGATGGAAATAGCGTTAAAGGATAGCTTGGATCTTCAGGTTACCCTCTATCCTATTGAAGAAATTGAAGCCATCGAGATCCGTGCCGGACAGATCATGGTGGGGAATAAATACAATGCGGTTTTATCGCCTCTGGATATTGTGACGACCGCAGGAAGCATGGGGAATATTGTCGCTGCGCTACAGAAACTTCCTGGAGCTCAGATCGCCGGTGAGGACGGCCGATTGATGGTCAGAGGCGGTGATCCTACCGAAACCCAAACCTTTGTAAATGGTATTCAGGTCTTTCAACCCTATACTTCCTCGGCCAATGGTGTTCCTGTGCGGGGAAGGTTTTCCCCGTTTCTATTTAAGGGCACCAACTTCTCGACCGGAGGCTATGGTGCTGAATTTGGGAATGCACTTTCCGGGATCTTAAACCTGAGTACCGCCTTGGAGTTGGCAGAACCTAAAACAGAACTCTCTTTTTCCACCGTTGGCCTGGGCCTAAGCAATACGCAAAGTTGGAAGGACAACTCTTTAAGCTTCAATGGGAGTTATACCAACCTGAATCCGTATATGTCCTTGATCCCGCAAGATATCACCTGGATCAGACCCTATCAACAAGCATCCGGAGAAGCCATTTGGAGGAAGAAAGGAAAACAGTCTTTTTTTAACCTGTATGGCAATTATGCCTTCGAAGATTTTCAATTCGAGGACTACAGCATTGAGTATGATGAGCGGATAAAAACCGCTATCCGATCGCACAACGCCTATCTCAATAGCAGTTTCCAACAATACCTACCCAACAATTGGACTTGGGAATCGGGATTGGGTCTTGGATATTTTAAACAGGATCTTCAGTTTTCCAGTTTTGGAATACCTACGGAGCAATGGGGAAGTCATGTTAAAACCCTAATGCGCAAATCCATGGGGAACAAATGGCAATGGATGTTCGGGACGGAATTCCTTTATGAGAAACTGGCGGAGAACCTCCAAGAACCAAGCCTACCCAGGTATAGTTATGGCTACGAAAGAAAGCAGTTGGCTGCATTTTCAGAAGGGCAGTACCGCCTTTTTGCTGGCTTGCAAGTGGGGGTTGGGCTGCGTTATATACAGACCTTTTCGGAGCAACAATTTCTGGAGCCAAGAGCATCGATAGGCTACGCGATCAACCGCAACCATCAGGCGTCTTTTGCTTATGGCAGGTATCACCAGGGGGCGACATCTGCGATTGCCAAGTTCAAAAATGATCTCCCCTGGACTTCCGCATCACATTATGTGCTCAATTACAGCTATATCGGAAAGGGGCAATTACTTCGGTTGGAAGCCTACTCCAAAGATTATGACCAATTGATCACTTATGACACCCAGACTCCCCAATACCAGAGTCGTTTTGAAAACAAGGGATTTGGGAGGGTAAAGGGTATTGATATATTCTGGAGGGACAGTAAGAGTATTCCATTTCTTCAATATTGGGTGTCTTATTCCCTAACGGATGCGCAGAAATTGGAACGTAATTTTACTCATGCGGTACAGCCTACCTATGTGGCCAAGCATCAACTCTCTTTGGTGGCCAAATATTGGATAAGTTCCATTCGATCTCAGGCCAGTATTACCAATACCTACTCTTCTGGCCGTACCTATTTTAACCCTAATGAACCGGATCTAATGCCCATGACCAAAGGGCAGAATGATCTATCCGTTAGTTGGTCCTATCTGTTGACCCAACAGAAAATCCTCTTCTTCTCCATGACCAATGTGCTTGGAAATGAACCTATCTACGGTTAT
Source organism: Sphingobacterium sp. 1.A.4 (assembly GCF_002734245.1). NCBI lineage: Bacteria > Pseudomonadati > Bacteroidota > Sphingobacteriia > Sphingobacteriales > Sphingobacteriaceae > Sphingobacterium > Sphingobacterium sp. 1.A.4. The sequence goes on along the minus strand of NZ_PEAZ01000043.1, from coordinate 50,150 downwards.
CAATACCGTAGCCATGCAGATGCCAATGGTCAGTTTGCGCGAAAGGCCGTTGTTCCTACCGCAAAACATTTTGTGTTTGTGGGATTCTTCTGGACCATCAGTAAAAACAAAAAAAAAGACAATCAATTGGAGAACCTTTAACGGTTCATCCCTAAAAATCAACAATCCATCAGATTTGACTTGACATATAGGACAGCATCATAGAACTTTAATCGTAAATAACACTAAAACAAAAAGACATGAAAACATTAATGATTTGTTTATTAACAATATGGAGCCTTTCCGGTTTGGCACAGACCCCTTACGAAAAAGCGATGACCGAAGGTTTGGCAAGCTGGAAAGCGGGCAAATCCCAAGAAGCGATGGCGACCTTTGAACGAGTTGCGCAGGTTGAGAAGGATAACTGGATCCCCAAATATTACCAAGCCATGGTGGGGATTACGAATTCTTTTATGATGACCAATAATGAGGAGAAACTGAAAGCCATTGATGCGGCGAAAGCCCTGATCCCCAAAGACGAAAAAAGCCTGAATGCCGAATGGTATGTCTTGAATGCCTTGGCATTAACTTCCGAACTGACCATCGACCCAATGGCAACGGCAATGACCTTGAGCCCGCAGATCATGGAACAATATCAGAAAGCTTTAGCTTTAGAGCCCAACAACCCAAGAGCGCTTTCAGGAATGGCTGACTTTTCCATGCAATCCAAAAAATACATGGGCGGAGATACGAAAGAGGAATGTAAGCAATTGGAAAAAGCGGTATCTTTATTCGATAAGGAAAAAAACGCCACAAAATTCTATCCTTCCTGGGGAAAGGAACGCGCTGCGGCACTTTTGGCTTCCTGTAAAAATTAATTATGAAGTACTTTTTCCTGACCGTCTTATATTCCATAGTGATCACGATAGTCCTGATGTTGGTTATTGCAGGGTTTTACTTGGTCAATGATGGAACATTGGAGATTGCTTTCTTCCAATCTAAGGGTGCCCAAACCGGACTGCTTCGAGGGATTGGTCTAGGAATAGTAGGCAGTTATCTTTCCTATTCCCTGCATAAGGCAATGCCAGCGGAAGATTTGGCCTGGAAAAGGTATTTCTATTACTTGCTCTTGTCTTTTATAATCGTTCCAATAGTGATTTTAGGCATGAACATTCTCTTATCCACCGATAGGAGTTTGGATGGGATAAAAGCCTATGTTTCCGAACTTAGATGGGATTTCGCCCTTTTTCCGACCTTTACCTTTATCATCATTGGTTCTATATTTTATGGCTTGTTCTTTTACTCCAGCTATAAAAATAAACAGATCAAAAAGCAGAAAAGCATTGCTGGGGAAGCAACAGCACAGTTAGAAACACTAAAAAACCAAATAGATCCGCATTTTTTGTTCAATAGCTTGAATGTATTGATCGGGTTGATCGAAGAAGATAAACAGAATGCCATAACCTATACCAAATCACTATCAAGCATCTACCGCTATATCCTCACCCAAAAAGATAAAGAATTAACAAGCATCCAAGAAGAACTATCCTTTGCCCGCAGCTATATTTCTCTTTTAAAACTACGTTTTGAAGATGGAATAAATTATCAAGAAGGAATTATCGAAGCCGAAAGCAAGGAAATCGTTCCTTTGAGCCTGCAATTGCTATTAGAAAACTGCATTCAGCACAACCGCATTTCTGAGGAGAACCCATTGACGATCAGCATCTATCAAGAAGGATCAAAATTAGTGGTATCGAATAACCTTCAGGAGAAGAATTCACCGAATCCATCCACAAAGATAGGCTTGGCTAATATTGTTGACAGATATGCACTGTTAAGTAAAGAGGAAGTTATTATAGAGAAGTCCGATACCTATTTTAAAGTCAAAATCCCTATTATATGAACCTGAACGAAATTCAAGTATTGGTCATCGAAGATGAAAAACCCGCAGCAAGATCGCTGATACGCAAGTTAGAGACCATGGGGTTTTCGCATATCGATATGGTCCATTCCGTTCATCAAGGGAAAATATGGTTTGCTAACCATTCCGAACCGGATCTTATTTTTATGGATATACAGCTTTCTGATGGTCTTTCATTTGAAATACTGGAAAATCACCCTGTAGATTCCAAGATCATCTTTACGACGGCTTACAATGAATACGCTTTAAAAGCCTTCAAGTTGAATAGCATTGATTACCTCTTAAAGCCGATTGTAGAAGAAGAATTGGCCTTTGCCGTGGATAAATATCTGAAAAACCAAAACAGGGCTGATAAGTACATGTTGCATGATCTCAAACAACTACTTGTGAAAGATCAGTTCAAGACCAGGTTCAATGTAAAGATCGGCCAACAGATCCGCTTGGTTCCTGTGGAAGACATCGAATGTATATATGCTGAAAACAAGGGCACCTATCTGTTTACCAAGGAAGGAGATAATTTTTTGTTGGATCAACCCTTAGACAGGGTGGAAGAAGTTTTGGATCCTAAATTATTTTTTAGAATTAACCGAGGGCAGATCATTCATATCCATGCTATCAAGAACATTGCTGTTCATAGTAATTCCCGGTTGAAGATCTACTTCCATAAGTTTCAGACCGATGACGGAATTGTAAGTCGGGAGCGGGTAAATGATTTTAAAAGCTGGATCGATTAATAGAGATGGAAATTTAAAGGGATATTCACGCCTACCCCAAAAGTAAAGCCATCAATAGGCTTAAAATCCTTTTTTGTGTTGATATCAAAGCCATAACCAGCGGAGAACTCCAGTAAATTAAAAAGTCCGATTCCTGCCTTCGCCGTAGCTGTATGGGGTGTAATCTCCCCTTTTATAAACGGCCATACCGCAACATTATTCAAATAATAAGTAACTCCTAATTCCGGGATCACTGTAGTTTTATCCATCATCCAGGTAAAATTAGCTCCGGCATCAATCTTTACATATTGGCTTTGGTTTGCTGCGAAAAGCCCCCAGGCAGAAGCTTTCAGAAAACTGCCACTTTGATACTGATACCCAATGGAAGGACCAAATATCCAACCCGTGTGCTGTTGGTATCTTCGCTGTCCATATCCCAATTGGACCATTAAAAAAAGTGCCAAAAATAAATAAACTGCCTTCTTCATACACATCAATTTGTTGCCAATTTACAATAAAACCCGAAAGTTCTAATAGTGTTTACTGTAAGTTAATATTAATCCCTTAATTTTCAACAATTTTCCAGTTACACATTCAAAGCAATAAACAGATATGAATAGAAAAAGAAGTCTTGGCATACAAAAGGTGCTATTAATACGTTTTTATAATCAGAACATATAACATACTGTTCCTACAGTAGATCACACAACACACAATGAAAATAATTAGTCCGATAAATTCAGACAAGCATCACCCTGGCTTGTTATGCCCATATTGTCAAGAGGCAGACCTCTATGTACGAGTCCGAAGACCTTGGTGGGTAAAGACATTCCTCTTTTATCTTCCTCTACGTCGGTATAAATGCAATAATTGCAATCGAACCACTTATGTAAAAGTGATCAAAGGTATTAATACGTAGTAATAATTCGACAGAAGAATTTTTAATGGCTTTTCGTGTAAGGAAAATATTCCTGTAATCATGGTTTTTGATTAAACTTACAATCAATTTAACATATTACACACTAACACACATCTGCCAGTATGATTCCCTACCTAAGTTCAAAAAACCAGGACTTATTGCTTTTTGCCCAAAAGCGCAAAAAGGAATATGCATCTGCAAAACCCTTTCCGAGTATTCATATCCACGATTTCTTCAATGCGGAATTACTGGAAGAAGTTTTAGCGGAATTTCCGGATCTCTCTAAAGGGGATAATATCGAGTATAACGATCCTTTGCAAAAGAAATTTGCAGGGCAAGGCGAAGCACTTTTTGGCGAAAAGACCAAAGCATTGATGCATTACCTCAACTCCGAACCCTTTTTAAAGTTCATCAATGAACTTACAGGGATTGAAGAACAGCTATTCAGTGATTCGTATTTCTCTGGGGCCGGTCTTCATGAGATCAAACCAGGAGGATTATTAAAAGTCCATGCCGACTTTAATAAACATCCGGTAAATAATCTGGATCGCCGAGTGAACTTTATCGTTTATCTGAATAAGGATTGGAAGGAGGAATATGGAGGACATTTTGAACTATGGGATAAGGAAATGAGCCAATGTGTGAATAGATTTTTGCCCGTATTCAATTCCATCGCAATATTTTCCACAACTTCCATTTCCTATCACGGGCATCCAAATCCATTAACCTGTCCGGCAGATCGCAGCCGAAAATCATTAGCCTTGTATTATTATTCGAATGGTCGCCCAGATGAAGAAGCCATTGCGTTCAAGGATGGTCATAACTCCATTTTTGTAAAAAGGAAAAGTGATGCTACGGATTCTCAGGATTGGGACGCCTATGCGGAAAGGAAGCGGAAGAAACCCCTATTAAAAAGGATATATCGCAAGATCTTTGGATAAAAAGAGCGATATTTATCCTTATGAGCAATATTACCCTTAAGGAGCTGGCGAAAAAACTGGAACTTTCGGTATCCACTGTTTCCAAAGCCTTGAATGATAGTTTTGAAATCAGTGAAGAAACCAAGGTTCGGGTTCGAGCGATGGCGGAGAAATACCATTATCGCCCGAATATATTGGCCAAGAGCCTGAAGATGGGTAGAAGCAATACCATAGGTGTCATAATCCCTTATCTATCCAATCCTTTTCAGTCGCAGGTATTGGAAGGGGCCCATCAGGCGGCCTATGAAAATAATTTCAAATTGGTTTTCATGCAGAGTCGTGAGAATTCCAAGATGGAACAGGATGCCCTAAAAACTTTCCGGCAGCAAAACATCGATGGGATCATCATTACCCCAGCAGCAGAAAGCCATATCAAAACCCTGAAACAATATAACCAGGAGTTCCCCATCGTATTGGTAGATCGGATTGATTTTGAATTGGATACCTTTAAAATCGGGGTGAACAGTGAGAAGGGAGCCTATGATGCCACCCAACATTTGATCGATATGGGTAGAAAGGAAATCCTTTTGTTATGTGGTAAGAACATAGGCATCAATAAGGATCGGATTGCTGGTTATAAGAAAGCGCTTTTGGCGAATTATATCCCTTTGGATCCCAGCAACATTATACAGGTGGAATACGGACAGACCCGAGAGGAATTGATTAAAAACCTGCGTATTTTATTGGAGCGGAGAATAAAGGAATTGGACCATCCCATAGGCCTCCTCGGCACAACGGATACCCTTACGGTTGCCAGTTTAGGAATCCTTTCCCAATTAAACCTTCAAGTTCCTTCGGAAGTGGCTGTGATTGGTTTTGCCAACACCGAAATGGCAGAATCCTTAAACCCATCCCTATCGACCATTGTACAACCGGCCTTTGAAATCGGATATCTCGGCGTCAGCAAATTAATAGAAACCATTGTATCCAAAAACCGCTTTGAAATGGCATTTAACACCACAATGCTCGAAAGCCGGATTATCGAAAGGAAATCGACTAAAGCTTAACCTGCTTCATCTTAGGCACCAATAATTTCATGATAAACCAAGCGATGAGATAAGCAACGGCACAATAGGAAAAGACGAGCATATAACCTTTATCAATCCCATTAGCCACAGTTTCCCCTTGTTTGGTCAAATATTTTAGGAATTCGTCGATATTTGCTACATCAAACTTTTCAAAGAAAGCTTTTCTGCTATCCACATTGGCAATCTCCGGATACTTTTCAAGTAGGTTCACCCCATTTACCTTGCTCCAATGCGTTTCTGCATAATCGAATAATTTCCCAGAATAGATGTTGATGAAGAAGGATCCCAATCCACCTGCCAAACCACCAATTCCTGTTACCGTAGCGATGGCTTTTTTAGGGAACATATCCCCTACTGTGGAGAAAATATTAGCTGACCAAGATTGATGCGCCGCGGCACCTATACCGATCAGTATTGTCGGCACCCAAAAAGACAAATGTCCGTAAGGCTGGGCAAGAAGAACCAATAAAGGAAAGAAGGCAAAAATCAGCATCGCTCGCATCCTTCCTTCGTAGGCATTCATGCCTCGATTAATGAACAAGGATGGCAACCAACCTCCAATCAGGGAAAGCATGGTAATGCTGTACAGTACAAAAAGAGCCAATTGACCGCTCCATTCGGAAGATTTAATGCCATACACCGAGCTCAGATAGGCAGGCATCCAAAATAGGTAGAACCACCAAACACCATCTGTCATAAATTTACCCACAGCGAATGCCCAAGTTTGGCGATGTTTTAAACAATTTAAGATGGAGACTTTTCCTTGGGTTACAGGAACTGTCTGTTCATTTTCTGCAGGGGGAATATCATCCTGTTGGATATAGGCCAATTCTGCTTCATTCACCTTCGGATGTACTTCGGGTTTATCATACATAAATACCCAAAATCCCATCCAAACAAAACCTAAAGCACCAATGATGATAAAGGACATTTCCCAGCCATACCATTTGGCAATAACTGGAATACTTAATGGAGCCGCCAAAGCTCCGATGGTAGAACCGGCGTTGAAAATACTGGTTGCAAAGGCACGATCTTTTTTCGGAAAATATTCCGCTGTGGTCTTGATCGCCGCGGGGAAGTTTCCCGCCTCACCAATGGCAAGGACAAAGCGCACAAAAATAAAGAGCACCACACTGACATTGACTACCCTGGAGAAATCATGAATGCCAGCAATCACCTCTTTTGCTCCTTCGAAGCCTACGAACCATTCGCCTGCTATTATACCCGAGGTTGCAATCCCACAAAAGGCATGTAGGATAGCTCCCACCGACCAGATGGCAATTGCCCATATAAAGCCTTTTTTGGTATCCAGCCAATCTACAAATCGACCCGCAAAAAGCATCCCGACGGCATAAAAAATTGAGAATAACGCCGTGATCAATCCGTAATCATTGTTCGTCCAATGGAACTCGGGAGCTATAAAATCTTTCCAGGTTAGGGAGAGTACTTGTCGGTCTAAATAGTTAATGGTAGTAGCAAAAAACAATAATGCGCATATGGTCCAACGGTATTTTCCAGCTTTTTGATGGTTCATTAGTTTTGTAATTGGTGTGATGTTTAGGTAAATGCAAAACATCCTGTATAATAAAATCCAATTTGCTAATAAAAGTTCAAATAAAAAAGACCTAATTACGCGAACGTTTTCGGAACATTTCGAAATCGATTTCGCAATAAAAGCAACAATTAACACATTTCTAATGTTAACTTGTTGACAAATTAAGTCTTATATGAAAACTACATTTGAAAGCAGATACGCAATCGGTCCTAAAGAAACGAAAACCTTGGACACCCAGGGACTTCGTGAAAACTTCTTGATCGAGCAGTTGTTCTGGGAAGATCGTGTACATTTTGTTTACTCCCATTTTGATCGCTATATGACTGGCGGTGCTATGCCCGTTCAGGAAAGGGTAAAATTGGAAACGATCAATGAACTACTGAAAGAGCCCTTTTTCTTGAGCAGAAGAGAGATCGGTATCATCAATGTAGGCGGCGATGGAAAGGTAGAGGTAGATGGAGAAACCTATGAATTGGGTTTTAAAGAAGCGCTTTATATTGGACAGGGAGCCCAAGAAGTTTATTTCAGCAGCCACAATGCGGCCAAGCCTGCCAAGTTTTACCTGAATTCTACGCCAGCACATAGGTCCTATCCAACAAAAAAAGTAACCAAGGAACAGGCGAACAAAATCGAACTGGGAAGCTTAGAAACGGCCAACCATCGGATCATCAATCAGATGTTATTGCATACCGTATTGGAAACTTGCCAGCTGCAGATGGGGATGACCGAATTGCAGGTAGGTTCCGTATGGAACACCATGCCGGCACATACCCACGAACGAAGAATGGAGGTTTACTTTTATTTTGATATTCCCGAAGGACAGGCGGTCTCCCATTTTATGGGCCCTGTAAATGAAACCAGGCATATCTGGTTGGGGAATGACCAAGCGGTTATTTCACCACCATGGTCTATACATGCCGGCGCGGGAACCAGCAATTATACCTTTATCTGGGGAATGGCAGGTGAAAACCTGGATTATGACGATATGGACAAAAGTCCGATAACGGAATTGAAATAATCATGAAAGCGCTTTTTGGAATCCTTTTTCTTCTCGCATGCTCTATTTCGAGCTTTGCACAGAAACAGATCATCGTCCAAAATCCTTCTGCCCATGTGAGAAAGGAATTGATCGCTATTCCTTTCGAGAAATTCAAGGCAAGCTTTTCAGTAGATACCGTCTTTTCTATATGGGATGAACAGGGAAATGAATTACCCCATCAATTGGAAAAACTAGGACAATCTTCCCCACAGAATGTGTTGATATTAGTGGATCTAAAAGCGAAGGAAAAAGTAAAGCTCTCAGTTAGTGGAACGAGCGGGAAAGTTTATCCAGCCAGAACCTATGCTCGCTATGTTCCTGAGCGCTACGATGATTTTGCTTGGGAAAACGATGTGGTTGCTTTTCGGATGTATGGCAAAGCATTAGAAGGAAGACCAGATGATGCGCAAGGCATGGACTATTGGGCAAAAAGAACAGATAAATTGATTATTGATGCCTGGTATAAGTCTGGGGATTACCATAAAGACCATGGCGAAGGCTTGGATTATTATTCGGTAGGACAGACCTTGGGTATGGGCGATATGGCTTTTTATCCAGAAGGGAAAATCCATTACAGCAAACATTATCGAAGTTTTAAGCTTTTGGACAATGGTCCATTAAGAAGTACCTTTTTACTAATATATGAACCCGAAAATATCCAAGGCCAGCAGATAAGATTTCAAAAGCAGATCAGTTTAGATGCAGGAAGTCATTTCAATCGCATCGAATTATCCATGCACAATGCAAGTACAGCTAACACGCCCTTTGTAATCGGCTTGGCAAAACGAAAGGAAAAAGAGCCTTTGTTCCTTTTGGGTAAAGGGAACCGTAGTTTATCCTATTGGGAGCCTGAGATCAATAAGAGCGGAAGAACAGGAGTCGCCATCATCATTCCAGACCAAAAGGTAGAATTTATAAACGATAGACCAGAACAGTTTCTACTGTTAAGCAAGGCTAAAAATAATCGTCCCTTTGTTTATTACAATGGTGCCACGTGGAACAGGGCAGGAAAAATTACGGATGAAAAGGCTTGGGCAAAGGCAGTAGAAAGCGAAAAAGAAAAAATTGAAAAACCAATAAAAGTCACTGTAAAATAAACGATATGTCGGTATTAAACACATTCGATCTTAGTGGAAAAACCGCTTTGGTAACAGGTTGTAAGCGAGGGATTGGCAAGGCCATTGCCGAAGGATTGGCCGAAGCCGGAGCGGATATCATTGGTGTTTCTGCAAGTCTGGAACGCCAAGGTTCTGAGGTGGAAAAATCCATCCAGCAATTGGGAAGAAAGTTTTTCGCGTATCAATGTGACTTTTCAAACCGAGCGAACCTTTATCAGTTTATTTCTGAGGTAAAACAAGACCATCCACAGATCGACATTCTTTTCAACAATGCGGGGAATATCCTCCGAAAACCAGCTGCAGAACATCCCGATGAATATTGGGATGAAATTATAGAGATCAATCAAAATGCACAATTTATCCTTACTCGAGAGATTGGGAAGGAAATGATTGCCCGTTCATTTGGTAAAATCATCTTTACGGCTTCTCTATTATCTTTTCAAGGCGGAATCAATGTGCCTGGCTATGCTGCTTCCAAAGGTGCGATTGCCTCCATGACCAAGGCTTTTGCGAATGAGTGGGCATCCAAGGGGGTCAATGTCAATGCGATCGCGCCTGGCTACATTGCAACAGACAATACTGAGGCCTTACGCAACGATGCTGATCGATCGGCTTCGATATTAGACCGCATCCCTGCCGGCAGATGGGGGGACCCAGAAGATTTCAAAGGTCCCGCTGTATTTTTAGCATCTGCAGCATCCAATTATGTTCATGGAGCCATCCTTACAGTGGATGGGGGTTGGATGGGAAGATAGGTTTAGGTCTTTCCCTCCATTTTTTATTTCAATTCCTTTAATCTGGTCAAGCCTTCCAGAAAATAATAATCGGCATAGACCAATGGCCTATCGATCTCAGAGTTGTGGGGAAGACTCCCTACACAGTGTTTCAACAGAAAACCACCATTCTCACCATATCCTGCAAAATATTCAGGCCTTGAAAGGGTTTCCAATGTTTCCTTGGCGAAGTTCAAATAGGCTTTTTTATCCTTGCCTTTGGAGAAGGTCGACAGTTCGATCAAAGCTGAAGCAACAATAGCCGCTGCCGAAGCATCTCTAGGGATGTAATTCAAGTTCCGTTTCGAAAAATCCACTACAGGTGTATATCCTTCCTGTCCAGCATTGAAATCCCAGTTCGGAATCTTATCCTTTGGTAGGTTTGGGTGGTTCATATAGAATTTAGCCGCCTTTTGCGCCGTTTCCAGGTATTCCGGTTTTTTGGTTTCTCTATACATCATCGTGAAGCCATAGATCGCCCATGCCTGTCCTCGTGCCCAAGTGGAATTATCGGCATAGCCTTGGCTCGCTTGTCTATGCACCACATTACCAGACAGGTCATAATCCACCACATGATAGGTGCTGTAATCCGGCCTGAAATGGTTCTTCATGGTTTTATCGGCATGGCTGATCGCCACTTGCCTGAATTTGGGATCTCCCGTAAGATCGGATACATAACAAAGCATTTCCAGGTTCATCATGTTATCAATAATAACAGGATATTTCCAAGGTTTGGATTTGTCCCAACCACCTTTAGAATCCCAGGATTTTATCAAGCCTACCTTAGGGTCATAACGTTTTAAAGCCGTATTTGCCGAATAGATGATCAAATCTTTATAGGTTTTAACTTTTTCTGGATCTTTCAGGTATTTGATGGCATTACCATAGGAGCAATACATCACAAAACCAATATCGTGGTTTACGGTAAAATCCTTTGCTTTTTCCAACGCCTCAGTCCATCGAATGGCAGCATTCTTTGTCTGTTCATTTCCAGATTGATGGTATAAAAACCATAGGGATCCTGGGAAAAACCCACCGGTCCAATCCCATTCATTGGTTCCCACGAGTTTACCTGATTTATTGGTCGTTCTTGGAAATAACTTGATTGCATCCGCTTCTTTCGTCAGAAATTCATACTGCTTCTCGGCTTTTACAAAGCTTTCCTTAATAAAAGATGGCGGCTTTGCTGCCATACTTATTAACAACAGGGATGCTACGGCTGCAACGCCTGTTTTTTTGAATTTATGGAGGTTGATTCTCATAGTTTATATTTTTAGTTGATTAGCAAAGTCTATTCTTTAATAAGTTACGTAATAATCTTTGGGAAATACTTCGCCGGAAAAAGCCTTTTGAGAAGTCCATTTCTCGGCTGGGCTGCTCCAGAATTCATCAGATGCAGGCAGTCCCAAAGGCAAAAAAGCTAAAGAAGCTTCATATAGCGAGCCAACATTGGTATAGTAGTCGGCTAAATTGCCTTGTTTATCAGAGGTTAATCCAAGCACTAACCATCCATGTTTATCATAAATATCATGTTGGTAGATGTTTTTCATGATGGCTGTTAAGCCCGCTCTTACCTGGCCTGGTTTTAGGTCCTTCGGTAATTTTTTTTCCAATGCCACTTGCGCTAAGGGTTGGAAACCTCCATTTCTGTAGGTAGAGCTCCGGCCGATGACCGGGAAATAACCCTCCGGCGAGATCAATCTTTCCAAATGGGTAGCATATCGTTGCATGCGCTTGTAGGCTCTATCGTATTTTTCCTGATAGTTCCCTGCTTTTAAATTCTGTCTTAGCGTTTCCACCAACATACTGTGGATCACATAGCCATTGTAGTAATCGAAGGAAAAGGATTTTCCATCGCTGTACCATCCATCGCCAACATACCATTCCGTATCAAAGGTATCAACCGCATGATCTATTTTTGTTCTTTCCGGTTCTACCCCGACACTATACAGAAAACTCTCGGTCATAGCGGCAAACAATATCCAGTTGTTCGGACCAGGTTTTATCCAACGGATATGTTTGAATTCGCTGATCAGCTGATCTTTTGTTTTTTGAGGAAGGGGATCCCATAGGGCTTTAGGAGCACGCATAAACGCTAAGGCAAGGTGGGCTGCATCGACCAAGGTCTGAGAGGACTTGTCCCTCCAGGCAAAATAATCGGGAGAATTCGGATCTACACCATGAATCAGGCCTTGGATGGTCTGCTCCCTAAACTTTTTTCTAAGCTTGCCTTCGGAAGTATTATCATCGGGTAATGCCAGCCATGGCGCAATACCGGCTATCAATCTGGCAAAAGCTTCCAGGTAGCCCACTTTCGGATTGCGGCCATCAAAACTGCTGGAAACAATCATTGGCATATTTATCTGAAAAGTACCTTTACTAATGTTCTCCAGAATTGGACTAGCCATCTTCACCAGAACGGAAACCCAATAGGCCCGATCATCTACTTGTTTATGATCAGGTAAATGGTTTTTTGAAAAAGGGTCTACTTTGCTAGTTGCCTGGGCCCTCTGCATGGTTAATCCTGCAAATAATAATCCTGCCTGTTGTAACCAAGTCCGTCTTTTCATGATTTTGCGTTATAATGGAGTTCCAATTTAATAAGCATTTAACAATAAAAGATGTTTTATTCACGAAAACGATTTCTTAATTAAATTAAGGGAATTGGGATTTTACTTTGTAAGTTTAGTATTCATCCTCATAACCTATAAATTATTCCATGCAAAGAATCTATCTACCTATCTTATTTCTGCTGAGCATTTTTAACATCGAGTCGAATGCCCAGAGCAATTCAGCATATATGATCAAAGCAGATCGCCCTGCCGAATTTTGGGAGGAGGCATTTCCCTTGGGAAATGGTCAAACGGCGGCCATGGTTTTTGGCGGAATATCCGAAGAGTTGATTCAACTCAACGATCATACCTTATGGTCCGGAACCCCAGATCCGGGCAACAATCCTGCTGCAGCGGGTCTATTGCCTGTATTGAGGAAACAGATTTTTGCGAAGGAATATGCAAATGCAGAGGCTACCTGGCGGAAAATGCAGGGACCGTATTCGGCCAGGTATCTTCCTTTGGGTGACTTGCAACTTCAATTTGACCATCAAACCCAAGAGGCTAAGAATTATTTAAGAACATTGGATATCCAACAAGCCGTAAGCACGGTTAGCTATGAATTGAATGGGATTACCTACGAACGATCAGCTTTTATCAGTCATCCCGCGAAAGCATTGATCATTCATATTAAAGCAGACGAGAAAAAAAGTGTCAGTTTTCGTGTAAGGATGAGCAGCAAATTAGAGGCTTCCTCAAGCATCGTATCCGATCAATTGATATTAAAAGGCCGTACGCCATCCATCGTTGCGCATCGGAATTATTTCCCCGAGCAAGTCGTATACAAGGAAAAGGAAGGGATGCTATTTGAGGCCAAACTGGCCATCAAACATAAAGGAGGTACCCTGAAAACTAATGGGGAATTTTTGGAAGTTAAAGATGCAGATGAGGCCACCCTTTATCTCACAGAAAACACCAGCTTCAATGGATTTGATAATTCTGCTATGGCAGATGGAAAAGATCCTGGAAAAGAAGCAGCAAAGAAAATGAAATTGGTGCTGAAAAAGGATTATCAAACCTTAAAGAGAGAACATAGCAGCGATTTCCGCCGATTATTTGATCGGGTTGAATTTGAATTGGGTGTTTCCATGGATCAGAATAACCTGATGACGGTTGATCGAATCCGGAATTTTGAGAAAGATCCCACGGATTTTCAATTACAGACCTTGCTCTTTCAATTCGGCCGCTACCTGTTGATTTCCAGTTCTCGACCAGGCAGCCGTCCTGCCAACCTGCAGGGCATCTGGAACGATAAGGTTCAACCGCCATGGGGCAGTAACTATACGATCAATATCAATACCGAAATGAACTATTGGCTAGCGGAAAATAATAACTTATCCGAATGTCATCAACCGCTATTGGATTTTATTGGGGAACTGGCCATTAATGGAAAGGAAACTGCGAAAGTCAATTATGGAATCCATGAAGGTTGGGTCGCCCATCATAATTCAGACCTTTGGGCGAAAACCTCCCCCGTTGGAAACTTCGATCAGGACCGGACCTATTATCCGGAGGCTTTCTGTTGGCAAATGGGCGGAGCTTGGCTTTCCCTCCATCTTTGGGAACATTTCCAATATACCCAAGATAAAACGTTCCTATCCGAAAAAGGCTATCCACTGATGAAGGGTGCTGCACAATTCATGATGCATTGGCTAGTGGAAGATCCCGAATCAGGGTTCCTGGTAACTGCCCCTTCCAGCTCACCCGAAAACCATTTCAATTATCAAGGAAAAGGGTATAGTATTGGAAAAGCCACCACCATGGATATTTCCATTGTTCGGGAACTTTTTACTGCGGTGATCCAAGCTTCAGAGGAACTAGGATCAGATGCGCAATTTAGAAAGGAACTGATTGGGTTTAAGGAGAGGTTATATCCATTTCAGGTTGGCAAATATGGACAATTGCAGGAATGGTCGGAGGACCTGGATGATCCCAAGGATACTCATCGACATATCTCGCATCTTTTTGGTCTTTTTCCTGGAACACAGATTTCCCCCGGTTTTTCGGATGATCTGGTAAATGCGGCGAAACAGACCTTGGCGCATCGGGGTGATATCAGTACGGGTTGGAGCATGGCTTGGAAAATGAATTGGTGGGCGAGATTAAGGGATGGTGATCGGGCATACCAGATCCTGAACAAGTCCTTCGGGTTTTTAGAGCCTGTTGAAAAGAAGGTGGAAAAAAGACGATCGGGCGGCGGATTGTATAGCAACCTGTTCAGTGGGCATCCTCCTTTTCAGATTGATGCGAACTTTGGGGTAACCGCGGGAATCATCGAAATGCTGATGCAGAGTCATTTAGGTGAAATACGGCTCCTACCTGCCTTGCCAAGTGTTTGGAAAAATGGAAGGATAAAGGGTATTAAGGCTAGGGGTAATTTCGAACTGGATATGGAGTGGAAAGATGGGGAGATTGTAAGGTTAGAGGTAATTTCGCTGGCCGGGAAAGACTGTAACCTGCTGTTCCCGAATAGGGTAAGGTGGAAATCAAAGAATCAAACAGGAAACTCCTTTCAGTTCAAAACCAAGAAAGGAGAAAGGTATGTTTTTGAGAAGATCTAATCTTAGATCTTCTCAAAGTATGGCAATCTTTTCAGCGGAACATCGATCTTGATGGATTTCCCACCTTTGTGTATTTTTCCAAGATCGTCTTTCCATCTACCTTTAGGCAGTTTGACCAGGCGACTATCTTCTTCTGTTATAATCGGAGCGACCAAGAATTTATCGCCAAGCATAAACTGATCCTTGCAGGTTTCAAATCCTTGATTAGGGAATTCGTACTCCAGGTGTCTTACTATTGGCTCTCCAGTTTTAATGGAATATTTTGCCAGGTCTAAAATATAGGCTCCAAATTTTTCATGCAGTTTGGCCATGTTCTTGGTGATCTCCAGGTGTTCCTGATTCAAAATCCGCCAAGGTGCCACCGAAAATTGCATCATCGGCATCAGGGCATGCACCTGGGCAGAGCGAACAATCAATTTCTGATTGAATTCATTTTCTTTGATATTCAGAAAAGTGGCAAAATTACCGCCTCCGATCATATCCGGAAAGGTATAGGCATAGCCCAAAAGACCTGAAGCGAGCATATCCGGAATCAACATCTGCATTGCCCGCCAGGAGTAGGCTTTATCGCCCAATCTCTGTACCAAGGGCTGATTACCCATTTTCCATCCTGAATGGTATTCATTAAACGGAAACTCCAATCCTATTTTTGCCCAAGCCATGGTATGGTCTATGGATAATGCACTGCTGTCAAAGCTTGCCAATCGATCCATCCTGTAGAATTCATTGTCGCCGGCATCAAACTTAAACCCATCGATACCATAATCTTGTTGCATCTTCTTCAGTTTGCCCACAAAATAGGCTTTGGCGTCAGGATTTGTAAGATCAAGACAGGCGCTTTTACCATTCCACCAAGAAATGATCGCTGGGCTTTTTGTTGCCTTCTCCTTGATCAGATAGCCTATGGCGGAAAGTTCCCTATACTCCGGACTATCAGGGCTTATAAACGGACAAATCCATAACATGACCTTGAAACCCATATCATGAAGCTGTTTGACCATCGCTTTAGGATCAGGGAATTTCTCTGCCCGAAAATCATAATTTCCATAATAGCGCTGCCAGTTATCATCGATCATTAATACCCCTGTAGGAAAATCATTATCAACGATAGCCTTTGCATATTTTAGGATATCCTCCTGGTTTTGATTGTACATCAATTCGATCCAGGTATTATATTGAGGCTTTAGGAAAAAGAGGGAATCGGGAAGAATCGGGTTTGCTGGGAAGTACAATTTGCTGGCTGCCATATAAGCTGATCGAAGGGTATTCCCCTCCGTTTGCAATTTTAGATCTTCGTATTTGGAGACTACTTCGATGCTGTTTTCTTCGGTTATCTGAAATTTGAATGGCTTATCCGCCCAAAGGAACCTCCCTTTATTCGAAATCAATAAGGGCACAACTTGATTATTGAGGTTCTGGTATTCCAGATCAAAACCTTTGGTTTCCTTTTCAAATGGCATGGTGGATCCTAGCGCCACTGCCCCACCCCACCAGTATTCCTTTGGTTGGGGAATGATGTTGATGCTTTTGGTTTGGGCAAAAACAGAGGTGAAAGCCAGGGTTGTTAATAGTATGGCTAAAAAAGAAGTTCTTTTCATGTGTGATTTTTTATTTTTTCAATTCCTTAATCCAAATATTCTTAAAATCTACCGGCTGACCCTCACTCTGAAGTGCGATGAATCCACTGCTAAGTAACTTGCCATCGATTTTTATTTTCGGATCATATCCATTGGCGGTACCACCGCCTATTTGGGGCTTGGCATACTGCAGAACCGTATCTCCATTAATGATATGTTTGATCAGAGAATCTCCAAGAACAATTAATTCTCCTTTTACCCATTGATCTCCATCATAGGTTTTGGAGGTTGAATTCAAGCAATGGGTAGAAGCTATTTTTCCTTGATAAACCACATTGGTTCCTGGAGAGCACATATTACCGGTTGGCCTGGGCTTTCCATCAGAAAGTCCACCCAACAATTGCATTTCTACAGAAATTGGCCAGTCTTGCTCCTTTAACATGCCTCTCGGATCTTGGGAATGGAACATCACCCCGCTATTCCGAAGGGTATAGGAAGGGGCTCCACGATGTAGCTCTCCAACAAACCTATACTCAAATTTCAAATGATAATAGGAATAAGGTTTTTTATAGTATAAGTGGCCAAATTGGTCGTTGAAATCACCATACTGGTCATATCTGATTTTAATAATCCCATCCTCAACCCGAAAGGTATTTCCAAAGTTTTCGCCTTCTTCATGGTGATGGATCTTCACGAACCAATCCTTAATGTCCTTTCCATTAAATAGAGGTTTCCAACCATTTTGATCGTTTTGGGACTTATTGCCCGCACAACCGATAGCGAATAAAGAAAAAATGATAAAAGATAAAAAAACACGTTTCATGAATAAGAAATAGAAAGATTAAATTAATTTCAATTCAGTACTAGTTTGTGTTTGTTTTAATAGGTTTTGTAAAGATAGGATTTTAGATGAATAAATTTCTTTAGCAGGAAGGATTAATTCAAGGAAGTGATAATCTGGCATAGATAATATAATAACCTATTTAGTTCGAGGTAAATGCGGGCTGTAAGCACTTTTTAAGTGAGGTGTAAGTGCCTTAAGTCACTTACAACTCACTTGAACACTGTCTCCAACATTTGGAGAAAGTTTTGTCCTTTAATTCAAATCATCTGGAAAAGGAACTTTTGTACCAATTGCTTTAATAAGGGGCATTTGTGCCTCCCAACTTTTTAATTGATCGCTTAAGATCTTGCTTAATGCGCTAAGCTCTTTTGGGTTTTTATCTGATAGATCATTCATCTCTCCAATGTCTTCTGTTATATTATATAATTCCATTTTCCCATTTTTCATGTCATAGATCAGCTTGAAATCTCCTCTTCGGATAGCAGAAAAAAAGTTTATTCCAGGACCATCAGGAACGGTCCATTTATTGGGAATATGCCATATCAAACTCCTCTTTTTCCAAGAGCCATCTGTCTTGCCTTTGGTCAAACTTGCCAAGCTCTTTCCATCTATATTTTTTTGAACCAGGGAGTAATCTTTAATATGGGCATACTCCAGTATCGTAGGAAAAAGATCTTCGATAATTACAGGAACATCTGATATCCTTTCCTTCCCATCCTGAACATCCTTAATTAGCAAAGGCACGCGAATCCCGCCTTCGTAAACTGAACCCTTTCCTGCGCGCAAGGGTAAGTTTTGGGTATGATCCTGCCCAGACCGCATTGGTTTAAGACTTAAGCCTCCATTGTCACTTAAAAATATAATAACCGTATTTTCATATACCCCTTTTTCTTTAAGGACTTGGATAATATCGCCAATGCTCTTGTCGAAACCTTCGACAAGGGATGCATAAGCTGCTTCTGTAGCGTCCAAGCCATTGTCTAAATACTTTTGGACAAATCGCGGATCAGGTTGAATCGGAACATGGACGGCATAATTGGAGAAATTCAAGAAAAAAGGTTCCCCTCTTTTTATGGGTTCGGAAATGGCTTTAATGGCTTCTAATGTTAAGGCTTCTGTGAGAAAAGTTTCGCTACCATAATATTCCATCAAATCGGGAACGGCTTGAAGGCTTGCTTTCCCTGGCATATTCCCATAATGCTGTTGGGCGTAATAACTCTGTGGATGTCCTGCAGAATGCCCTGCCACATTTACCATAAAACCTAGGTTTTTCGGACTTGCAGCGGGTGTACCTGCCGATCCCCAATGTGCTTTTCCAACATGGACCGTATAGTAGCCATGATCCTTCAATATCAAGGGGAAAGGGGTAGCATGAAAGGTTTTTGGAATGTTTGGATCTGGGCTCATCCCGTTGATATTCCAATCTGGAGGGCCTAATAGGTCATCTGGATTGTCCGTGGGTTTATTCGCCAATGGATGCGTCCAGTTTGTAATTCTGTGATGAGCAGCATTCACACCGGTCAACATACTTACCCTGGAGGGTGTACAAACAGGTGTAGCATAGGCATTGGTAAATTTTGTGGCTTCTTTAGCAAGTAATTCCAAGTTGGGAGTATGGAATTTCTTATTTATTGCTGTTTTTTCTTTATAAAATGGAAGGGAAATATCCTGCCAGCCCAAATCATCGACAAAGAATACAACGATGTTGGGTTTATCTTTGTTCTGTGCAAAAGATGGGGACAAGTGAAGGATAAGGGCTAAAAGAAAAAATAGTTTATGGATTATTTTGGAGGTTCTCATAGGCGTTAAATGTTAATAGCTTTGGTTTACCAACTGCGTGGTCAATTATAATGCGTAAGACTTTAGTAGGAACAGGGTTTTCAAGGATGATTAAATGTTTATTTCCGATAGAACTGCCCTGATAAATATCAGTCCATTTTCCATTTGATTGTTCTTGAATTCGAAAAGATCTAATTTTTTGTCCTTCAGAAATATCTTCCCTTAACATAATATGCTTTACTGGATGTTGCTTTTTGAACGTCAATTGGTTCTTTGATTGGTTTGAGGTAACAATTGGCTCCCTATACATATTTGATATATGCTGACCAAATTCCTGCATTCTTTTTCGATCCGAATGTGGCACCAATCCCGCTGTATCCGGGGTAACTCCTAAAACGAGGGTTGCATTTCTCCCTACTGATTTATGATAAATATCGACAAGTTTATCTAAGCTATAAATGCTATGTTCATCGTTGGGTTCCCAAAACCATTCATGTCTTCCATTGTCACCACGTAACGGTGCGTCAGCCATAGCGGGCATAAAATATTTACCATTTGGGTCTCCAGTTTTTAATAATTTATAACCGTCCTTCCAAATTTCCCTTGGGGCACTCTCTCCAGACCCAGTAAAGTGAAAAGGAAAATTGGACCAGCATGGATAATTAACTGTCCCTGACTCTGAACCACCCCATCTTGCTTCTGCCAACTGATCATTATGATAGAATAGACATTCCGGTTGATACTTTTTAACAATTGGTAGTACATCTGGAGCGCCCTTTTCAGGGTGACTCGCTCCCCCATCAAACCAGATTTCAAATAATGGTCCGTACCAAGTACAGATTTCTTTTACCATTTCCTCCACCATATTGTTGTAATAGCGTTGTCTTTGCAACTGCATTTCCCCTTCTCCATCAACTACAAAATCATGCACACCTAAATAAGAATTCCAACGAATTCCGATGTATACCCCTGGTTTTAATCCGTGTTTATGACAAGCTTTAATGAAGTCCCCTAACAAATCTTCCTTTCCGTTTTTCCAACCTAAAGCTAAGGTATTATATGGATTAGCTTTTGAAGGATATAAGGCAAATCCCGTTTCGTGTGTGGCAGTTATTAGGGCAAATTTTGCCCCTGCCTCTTTTGCTGATATCACCCATTGTTCAACATCTAATTTCGAAGGGTTAAAGATTTTGATGTCAGGGATGGGTGTAATTCTATTTTTGCTCTGCTTATAGGCTAGGCCATCAAAGACATGTAAATCATAGTGAAAAATGATGCCTAATTCCGCATTTTGCCAAGCTAATTGTGCTGGATTAGGTTTTGGAAGTTCTTGTGCTTGTAGGTGGAATATGGAAATTTTCCAAAAGCATAGGAAGATTAATATTCCTATTCTAATAACCTTCATTTTGTATCAATTTAGGATTTGCATCAATTTGTTGTAATGGAATTGGGAAAACTACTTGATAGTCTTTTGCAGGATAACCTCTTTCCCGCGCAGAACTAATAAATTTATCATGCCTAATAAGGTCTTCTCGTCTTAAACCTTCTGAATAAAACTCTCGTCCCCTTTCTGCTAATAAAAAATCTCTTAACTTTTCCTTGGATGGATAGGTTTCTAAAGTTATGTTAGAAACATCTGCTCTTCTACGGACTTCATTAATTAGATTTATTGTTTCTTGATTTGGACCAGAAAGTTCGTTTAATGCTTCAGCCCTACTTAACAAAACATCTGCATATCGAATATAAACTATATCATTCCCCATAGCTTCACCTACAGCATTAGGGTCTGGCAAATATTTAAAACTTCTAACATCATTTAAAGGATTGCCATTTACATCTTCCAATAATTCAACTATCTTCCCTGAATTATCTTTATAAGAACGAATTAATAATTCCCTCCTCTTATCATTAGCTTCAAACGTTTTATAAAAAGAAGAATAGGTTCGGAACTGAGCACCAAAATTAACTTGATTAGAAAGAATTGGATAGTTAGGGGGAAAAGCATGTGCCATATAATTATTATGAAAACCATTTTGAGGTAAGCACGGTGCTCTAAATATATACTCTTTATTTGATTCACCTAAAACACTAAATAGAGAATTATAATCTGGGTATAACGTGTATTGTTTACTTGAAATTATTGTTTGAGTTACTTCCAATGTTTTTAACCAATTTTTTTCCTTCATATACAGCTTCATTAAATAACCTAAAGCAGCGCCTTTTGTTGCTCTCCCTAAAAGATTTTCTTCTAATGGAAGATGATTTGATGCAAATTCTAAATCTGTAATTAAATAATTAACAAAATCTTCCTTTGAAGCTCTTGAAGTATTTTTACCAATTTCTTCAATTTCTTCAGGTTTTGCATCAAAAGGAATATCAATAAGTGGAGTAGGTCCAAACAAATTATATAGAAAATAATATGAAGACGCCCTGATAAACCTTGCTTCCGCTTGAATTCTATTAATTTTTTCAATATCCATATTCTGCAATTGATTAGACAACACTAAAACAGAGTTAGCACTAGCTATCGCTTGATACATTTTCTGCCAAAAAGAATTTAAAAAGCTGTTGTTGACGGCCCAATTAAACTGAATGAATGGAGCAGCATCTTTTTCTAAACCTCCGCCAGTTTCAAAAGCAATGTCAGTATTAAACTCATTCATCATATAGGTATAATTCCTATGATCGTATGCAATTATTCTAGACCTTGCATATGCCCCTGTTAACAAGGCATCAATTCCACTTTCGTCTTGTAAAAAACTATCTGGATCGTATTCTGTATAAACTTCTTCTTTTAAAAATGATTCACAACATGCACATAAAAAAGGAAGAAAGAATAATAAGATATACTTAAATTTATATGTTGACATGATTAAATGATTAAAGAGTTAAATTAAAACCAAAACGAAATGTCTTAGCTAAAGGATAGGTATTATAGCTTACTTTGGAAGTAGAACTAGTTCCTGTTACACTTGCATCGGGGTCATAGCCCTTATATTTTGTCCAAGTAAACAAATTTTCAATTGCTAAAAAAACATTTAATTTATCAATCTTAGCCCCATTTTTGAATATTTCATAACTAAAATTAACATTCTTCAACCTTAAAAAAGATGCATCTTGAACAGTCAGGGAATTTATAATATAATCACCTCCATAGGATGTAGGATTAACACCGCTTGGATATTTATTGGTCGGATTCTGAACAGTCCATCGGTTTAACAAATATTCGGATAACCGATTTCGATATTCATTGGTAGGATAAAGGGTTTCCGTAATATTCGCGTCTAGCATACTAATACCTCCCACATATTGCAATAGAAAATCTATAGACATTTTTTTGTGTCTCAAGGAATTATTTAAACTTAAGTTAATGGTTGGAAATGGTTTGCCTAATACTGTTCTATCAAGTAGATCTATTTTTCCATCATCATTCTGATCCACAAACCTAATATGACCTGGTTTTGCATTAGGTTGTGTCGAATTTTTCACTTCCTCATCATTTTGAAAAATTCCATCTGTCTCGAATCCATAAAAAGAGAGCATCGGGTGTCCTTTTTCAACCAATTGATAGTTTGAGATAAAACTAGCAATACTACCAGTAATTAATTGAGGTATAAAATCTGGCAATTCTTTTACTTCATTCTTTAATAGAGATAGGTTAAATATACTCTGCCATTCAAGATTTTCTTTTAGTATATTCTTAGAACGCAATTGGAAGTCAATACCCTTATTTTCCACATTTCCAAAATTCACCATATAACTGCTAAATCCTACTACCGAAGGGATTGGTTTACTAAATAATTGATCCTTTGTATTTCTTTTATAAGCATCAATAGAACCGCTTAAGGCATTATTTAGGATTGAAAAATCAAATCCTAAATTAATTTCTTCGGTTGTTTCCCATCGAAGATTGCGATTAGGCAATCGTGCTGGCACTACTCCTTGATAAATATTATTACCAAAAACTGCATTCCCTGAAGCAATTAAAGTATTAATGGTTTGATAATTTGATATACCCTGATTACCCAATTGTCCATATCCTAATCTTAATTTAAGTGAGATGCCATTTTCTCTCCAGTCTGAAAAAAAGGGTTCTTCAGTTATCCTCCAAGCGAATGCTCCTGAAGGAAATACAGCAAATTTATGGTCTTTTGAAAATCTTGATGTTCCATCTGCCCGTAAAGAGGCTGTCAGAAGATATTTACCTTGATAGTTATAATTTACCCTCCCTAAGACACCATTTAACCTATTTCTAGATTTGCTCGAAGTAACATTGTCACTTTTATCACCATCTCCGCTTTGAAGTAGATGGTAGGACGTGACATCAGAGAGAAATTTCATAGAACTTGCCCCAACTCCTTCTGCACCAAACTCTTCAAAAGTAGTTCCTGCCATAATATTGAAATTATGGCTATTGATAATTTTTTCATAGTTAATTAGGAATTCTGTCAACCATTGATATCCAGAATTTGCTGATTTAGAACCTATACCACTATTTGCAAGTCCATTAATAGTTGAACGATCAGTATAACTTGACATCATGTTATTTGCAGCACTGCCTCCAATCCTTATTGTTCCTGTCAGACCGTTTAATGGCGTTATTTCTACAGCGGCTAATCCATAAAATGTATTATTCAGATTCCTATTATCAATTCCATAAAGTAATGCCAATGGATTGTCCAATGCTATAAAATTATTTAAAAAATAACGTCCATTAATGTCCTTATCAGCAGGAAGAGTTGGATCAAACTGAATTGCAGAATTTAAAGGTCCCGCATTTTCATTCACTCCATTGGAGGTGTAAATTGCTTTTTGACTACCTCTAGTGAAGTTTCCATTTAAATTTATTTTTAAATAATTCTTCGGCCTAAACTCTAAATTTGTTCTAAAATTTATTTTTTTAAATCCTGAATTTTTAACCAACCCATCTTGGTCAAAATAATTTAATGCAGAATAAAAATTGCTATTTTCACTTCCACCAGAAAAACTCATTTGGTGATTTTGTACTAATGCGTTTTTCTGAAGAACCTCATTTTGCCAATCTGTACCTTTACCAATATTATCAATTTGATCATCGGTAAAAATCACATCCCTTCCCGCGTCTTTCCGAATAGCATTTAACACCTCCATGTACTCTCTACCATTCAATACCTCGATTTTTTTTGAAATATTTTGCACCCCAGCATAAGCATCATATTTGGTCACAACGATTCCGGATTTTCCCTTTTTTGTTGTTATCAAAACTACACCATTCGCTGCCCGGGTTCCATAAATTGCTGCAGCTGAGGCATCTTTAAGAATATCAATTGATTCTATATCTTCAGGACTAAGACTTGACGGATCAATTCCAGGCATTCCATCAATAACTATAAGTGCATCATTACTACTATTGATTGAACCAGCTCCTCTGATTTGTATCTTTGTTCCGGCCCCAGGAGCAGAATTAGTTTGACTAATAGTTACACCTGGAGCTTTGCCATTTAATAATTGTAGTGCATTGGAGTTTGCTCCCTGGGTAAACTCTTTAGCCTGCACTCCTACTATTGACCCCGTTAAATCTGATTTTTTCTGACTTCCATAACCCACAACAACAACTTCATCAATTTCTTTAATGGTAGGATTTAATACAATTTGAACATCATTATAACCAGAAAATTCAAAAATCTTCTCAAAATAGCCTATATAGTTTACTATTAATTTGCCTTGCGAAGGAGCATTTTCAAAATGAAATTCACCAACTTCATTTGTAGTTACTATCTGGCCAGATTGTGTTAATTTAACAGTTGCGCCCATAATAGGGCTCCCGTTTGAAGAAACAATCTTGCCTTTTAAGTTTTCTTGAAATTTAGTCCTATTATTATTTTTAGACGTTAATCTAGACTCATTTGAATAAATTAATACGTAATCTGTTCTGACCTCATATGCTAAGTTTTGTGTTTGAAGGAGTTTTTCTAGAACTACCTTCCAATCTTTATTTTTAACAACTAAATCAACTGATTTATTTTCATCAACAACTCGAACATTATAAAGAAAATGTTTTCCACTTTGCTTTCTTATTTTGGCCAATACTTCCTCAAAACGTTCACCTTTAGCATTGATTGAGACATTTTGTCCATAAGTAATTGCACTGACATGGATGCTGCTAATACACAGCAAAAAGATTATCAGTTTCATATACAATAAAATTTTAAGGATATCTTGGTTAAAAGGATATCGCAATATATCAGAAGTTTTATACATTTGGGTTGGGTATAAAATGATTAATAAATTAGTCCATATTGATCATGTATTCTCTTGGGGGGTGCAGCAACACCTCCCATATTTCTCATAATAATTTAGGTTTATTTTTTTTCTACATGGATTCCTCCTTCCTTGATCCTAAAACGAATATTTGAAACCTCTTCTAAATTGTTTAAAAGTATTTCCAATTGATCAGACCGTTTAAATGTTCCAGAAAACCTTTCATCATTCGTAGTCTGAATTTTAATATATTTAACATCATACCAGTCTTCAATCTGGTTCATAATCTCAACTATATTTGCATTATCAAATTTGAAATAACCATCTTTCCATGCTAATAAATCAAGTGTTTCGCTTTCACGTTTAATAATTTGAAAGTCATTTCCTATTGCTATTTCTCCAGGGGACATTATTGTTTTCTTCGTTTTATTTGACACACTAACGCTGCCTTCAAGTAAAATAATTTCTGTATTTTTCATGCTTTGACTGTTTACAATAAAATGGGTTCCTAAAACCTCAGTCGTCAAATCACCAGCAAAGACCTTGAATGGTTTGTTTTTAAGATGTTCAATTTCAAAGTATGCCTCCCCTTTCAAATACACTTCTCGATTATTTTTTTCAAAGGTATTTGGAAGTATTAAAGATGAATTAGAGTTCAACCATACTTTAGAACTATCTGATAAAAAAACAGATAGTACCTGAGAGCTATTACTTTTAATAGTAAAATTTAAAGGGAAAAGAGAAAGAAAATCCTTTCTTTTGTCAATAAATACAATTGAATCTGAATTTTGTATATTAATACCAAA
Source organism: Sphingobacterium sp. 1.A.4 (assembly GCF_002734245.1). Classification (NCBI taxonomy): domain Bacteria; kingdom Pseudomonadati; phylum Bacteroidota; class Sphingobacteriia; order Sphingobacteriales; family Sphingobacteriaceae; genus Sphingobacterium; species Sphingobacterium sp. 1.A.4. The sequence goes on along the minus strand of NZ_PEAZ01000043.1, from coordinate 23,706 downwards.
TTGTTTTAATGTAGCTTCTGTTAGCTCAATACCATTCCCAAAAAATAAATTATCACTAAAAATCGAAACAGGTAATTTTTTTCTAGTGATAGAATTTTGAGAATAGTTTACAGGATCACCATTTAAATTGGAATAAAAGATAAAGATATAAATTCCACCTACACTTAAAAATAATGTTAAAATAGCTGCAACTCTTTGAAAAATATTCTTCCAATTTTTACTATTATTCCCTATTCCAACTGATATCCCAGACCATATTTTTTGTTTTTGAACTTCAGAAAGTTCTTTTTCAATTTTATATTTATTGTAGATTTCCTCGAATAATTCTTGATACTCTGAATTAGGTTTTTCCGTCATAATTTTTATCAAATCTTTTTCCTCTTTCAAGGATAATTCAGATGATAAAAATTTTTTAATTAAGGATTCTAATCTAATCTTGTCCATGTTATGTCTTTCTAACAATAGAACAATTCTCACGCTATTGATGGACTAGTTTATTTTAAAAAAATATTTAATATTGATGAATAGGTATTATTTAAATAAAAAAAAATAAATTAATATATAAACATATCCTTGATTCTCATTATTTTGAATTTGTTCCTTAACAAACTTTATAGCAGCTACTAAATGATTTTTAACGGTATATTTGGAAATTTGGAGTTTTTCTGCAATTTCTTGATAGGATAACTCTTCAAATCTACTCATTCGAAAAACTAATTGTTGCTTTGTCGGAAGTCTAATAACTATGGATTCTATAAGATCTAGGAAATCTTTCTCCTCCAATGGGTTTTCCTCTAAATAATAGGATTGTTCTAATTCCTCTACACTAAACTTTACAAATCTGGACCGGTTTCTATTGATAATTTTTAATCTATTAAAACTATGATTCCGACAAATTACAAACAATAAAGCTTTTAAATTTGAATCATCAGAAAGTTGAGCCCGATTTTTCCACAATTGGATATAACTGTCTTGGACAATTTCTTCCGCATGTTCTTCATCTTTTAAAATATGAAATGCAAGCTGATATAAAGACGCACCAAAATCATCATATAATACCCTCAGGGCTAATTGGTTCCCCTTTTTTAGTTGTGCTAAGATGTTTGAAAAAATAGGCAAATGATTAGAATATTTTTCTCTAATTTAAGTTAATAAATTCAACATGCAAAATGCACCTAAATACTTCAACTTTTATTTCCTGTACAATATTAAGTATATCATCCAATAATTCGAGTTAAAAAAAATTGAGACAAATCCCATTTAGTTTATATTTTTGAAAAAGAACCTTAAACAAGTTAAAAAATATAAAAGCCGTTAATACTTTAGTAAAAACGGCCTTTGTAAAAAGAGTCGAAACTAGGCAATTCCCCGATTAGTATTCTCTATTTTAATTCGCAACCCCAGACCGACTTACAGTCACCCAATCATTTACCGTAACAGCTCCCAAATTAACCCCAGTCTTCGAAATAGCCAAGTTATACGTATATTCTTTCCCCGCTTCGAAATTCTCATTAGCTGTACTTGTATAGGTATATTGGCTTCCATTGATGACAAAAGTAATAGAAAATGCCCCCGCTGTTGGATTATTTCCAGGAAGCACGATGGCTTCATAAGTTTGACCAGCAGCTGTCATTTTAGGCGAAATCCCCTGCTTCACGGTTGGTGTAGAAATTGTTCCTTGAAATAAATCAAAAATAGCCTTTGTGTACATGCCATTGATATTGATTACCATGGTGCCCCACATAGGATCAGTATTACTCAATCCTGCAGATGCGGTAGGTTTAATGATGATCTTGCTTAATTTATGGTCAAAGGTCAATGGAACGGAAAGTCCAGCGGTTTTTAAGAAGCCAGCTCCTCCATTGTTTGATTTTGCCCATAACAAATCGATTGCCGCTTGGTCTGATTGAACCGCCACATCAATATTTATAGGTCCAGGAAAATTTAACCCTGATTTATGCGGAGCATAGGCGATGAAATCTACAGGCAGCATATTTACCGGATAATAGATTTCCTGACCTGTTTCAGGAAGGAAACTCGTCCCGTTAAATACATATTTTTTATTATTGGCTTGCTCTAGAATAACCGGAGTACCTAATTGAACCATGGTAACCCCAATGGCTTGATTGGCTTGCCAAGAACTTGTTGTAGAAAGCCCCCCTGTTGATGCTTTTTGATTGGTTATTTTCCCATTAAATTGAATGGCTTCTTCTACGACCTCACTTTTGATCGGATCTTTTCCACAGGAGCTGAACAAAAGTGCGGTGGCCATTGCGGTAATTAATAATTGTGCTTTCATATTGATAATAATTATATTTTTAACTTATTTATTTTTCATAGATAACCCGAAAACCTGTTGATAAATTTGCTTGAGTTGAATAAATGGTCGACCTAGCAGACGATGTAGCATCAATTGATCTATAACTTCCTCCTCGAACAACATGATATTCTCCAGTAAAATTCCCTGGGTCCACAACTTCGCCGTTTGGAACGGAGTATCCTTCCAAAACTACTGTATTTGACCTATCCAAGGTCATCTCGTCGACATTCCCATACATATCATGTAAACCCCAGTCATTAGGCAATTTTTGGCCAACAGGTTGGACGGAATTGGAGCTATTGCTATGGATCCACGCATAATCCCCCAGATTGGCGATATCATTTCCAAAAAAATAAGTCGTGGAAGATCCTGCTCGACAAGCATATTCCCATTGCGCCTCGGTAGGAAGTTTGCCACCAACCCAATTGCAGTAGGATAACGCACCATGTGATAAAACAAAGGTCATCGGATATTGCTCATAACCAGGTTCTACCCTCCATTTTTTTAATGTTTCATCATAAATTGGAGATAATTCTGGCCGATTTATATTGTAGTAAAATAGTACTGAGCCATTCCAATTAACTAATGGCGGGTTATTTTTAACATATTTAGCATTCAAAAAATCAACATATTCGCTAAGCGTAACTTCATTTTTGCTCATGTAAAAATCCTTGGAAATTTTAACCAAACGAACCGGTAATTCATTTTCGATTGCACCAGGATTACCGTTTCCCATTAAAAATGTTCCCGCCTTGATAAGTACCGTTTTTCCCCCAGTTGGGAAATCATCCACAATAAAACTGTAAGCATTTGATCGCGTCATTTGAAGGGTATTTTTTTGCTTGGTTACTTTTGTTGTTTTCCCCAGTGTCATAAAGATCAGCGCTTGATCGGCCTCGATCGTTTGGGGTGGAACCAATGCCCTATAGGTATACGTTGTATTTTGCGCTCCACCATCCGTTTGCTCTACCCTATACGGACGAAGCCCTGCATAGGTGTTTGCTGTTGTGGTAAATCGCTTGAGGAACAAATTATAGGTCCCTGAATACTTTAATCGGCTCAACATCAACTCCATACCTGGATCCGGAGCTGAACCATCCAATGCGGTACCAGGAACTTCGATCTGGATTAAACTTAACGCGTGATGAAATGTTAAGCCCACAGTAGCACCGGACGGAATTGCCGACATTGTGGCCGTCATTAAATCCGAATGGCTGAAATTTGACAAGTTTCGTTGATCCTGCTTCACTTCAAATTTGAAATTTGTAGGATCTGTTAGCTTAGGGTTGTACGGATAGTAGGCGTAAAAATCGTAGTTCGCAATATCACGATCCCAGTTTGCATTACTTGACCAGGTTGTACCATCGAATACAAGCTTTGCATTATGGATAAGGTTTCCTGCCGCAGCCAAAGGTTGACCGGCAGGAACAGCAAAAACACCAACACTATCTCCCGCAGTAAAATTAGTCGTAAAATTCGATCTTGACACCGGTGGACTAAGTGCCATAGAAGCCCCTGATGTATTCCTATGGGTTTTTCCTAATGCTGTACCCACTTGGTCATCATGAGATGCTATTTGAATATCAAAGCGGATGCTTCCTTTCTGCTGTTCATTAGGATCTGCTATCTCCATCTTCTCCTGACAAGCCTGCAACCCAATGAAGAATAAAATAAAAAGCGATCCTGACAACTTTCGGAAGTATGATTTAAGCATTTGTTTCATAGCTGATAAGTAACATTGTTAATAAATAAACCTATGGATTTATAACTATCCGAAATCCTGTATATAGATCAGTATTGAAAGCATTTTTTAACCTTCTTTTATACGCCCCACCGAGGGATCCGGAAGATCCATAATTTCCTCCCCTGACAACCCTTGATTGTGTTGTAAATCGACTGATAGGGTCAATCGTTGGATTTTGTTCAGTATTTGACGAATATTGGTTTAGAAAATCGACTTGGTCTAAAGCCCATTCTGAAACATTTCCACCCATATCATATAGTCCCCAAGGATTTGGAAGCTTTTCTCCAACGGCATGTACTCTATTTATAGCATTTATATTTCCATCATGAAACCATTCAAATGGCCGTAAATCGATTGCAAGATCTCCGGAAAAAAAATAAGTTTTTGTGCCAGCACGATAGGCATATTCCCATTGTGCTTCCGTTGGCAATGTTCCTCCTGCCCATTGTGCATAAGCAAGTGCCCCATACCAAGATACCTGCCTCATTGGATGATTTTCTTTTCCCCTGGGTGATTTCCAAGTGTTGTTCTCAAATATTGGTGTTGCTTGAGCATCTACTACAAACAGCAATACATTTTCTCCATTTATGTTATGGTAAATGCTATTTGGGGATCCACTTCCCGCAGAAGCAACTCCTAATGCATTTAAAAATTGAGCATATTGTGAAATCGTAGTCTCATATTTACTCATGAAAAAGCCTTTCGAAATTTTCACCCAATGCTGTGGTCCTTCATAGCGATTAGATGTTTCTGATGTATCAGGAGCACCCATCTGGAAGGTTCCAGCGGGAATATAAACATAGTCCAATGGATATCCATTCACCGTTTCAGTAGGCGAAACAACGTTTGATTTGGTCCAAGGAACAACCTGCGTAAGGGCAATTTTTACCTCTTTATCCTTTAAGGTGATGGTGTAATCATATTGTTTTCCAGGTTCAAATATTTCGGTAAGGGGTAGTTGATAGGTCCAGCTCCAATTGTTGAAACTAAATACTATCATTCGATTGGTCAAGCTGTTATGAGGAATAACGATTCCAGAGAGAGTAGAGCCTAGGAAAATGGGGCGTGAAGAAACTGTTTGATTGGAAAGTAATCCGGTACCTAAATTAAAATCAGCTTTATCATAAAAACCATTGAGGCTGATGTTTGCTGATGTTATAGCGGTACCATTGATAACCTGAATATTAAATTTTATCTTACTTAATTGATGATTGAAGTTTAACGGCACAGCACTGTTGGATTTACCTATATTTTGCGCCGAATTACTGTACAATAGATCAATAGCTTGTTGATCACTTTGATTCCCAACATCTACAGGATAGACTTGGCCTATTCCATTCTTAAAGGGGGCATATGCAAAGAGGTCTACCGTGCCAGACTGCGGGTAATAGATCGGAGGACCCTGCAGGTCAAAAGAACCCGTTGTACTGTGAAATACAACTTGCTGATTGTTGGCCAGCAGTGTGGCAAAGCCATTGGTTCCGGAAGGTTTTACAAATAGCCCAAAATCATCCTGGTCATTCCATGTGGTTGTAGGGTTGGAATTCGTTGAGCCTATATTCGCTTTCACCTGAACTTTTTGATCACTGGCGATAATTCCTATATCGCCCTCCCGGGAACAGGAGACCATCATCAGCATGCTGATGAGGATTATTAAAGGGGCTATTTTAACTTTTACCATGCGATTCCTGATTCTTGTACTTCCTTCCAATCGTTCACTCTTATTTCAAACCCGCCTCAGTATGTGTATCTACATTGGCCGCTAAACTTTTATGTTGTTTTTTGCCATTGCATTTACTACATTTTTTTCCTGCTGTTTGGCAGTCTCCACATCTACCCTAATAGTAGAGATCTGTAATACTTTTTCTACACCTTTAAAGGCTTGTTTGAGCGTTTCATAATCGTTGTAATCCGCTTTCCTGATAATTACGCTCTGTTCCTTAAAATCGTTTATCGTTTCGGGATTTCTCACGATGGCAAAAATGTTTGTCGGCGCGACTTTCTGCAATAAAAATTGAATGGTTGCTTTTCCCAAATGTGCGTTTGCTCCTGTAATGGCTATCATAATTATACTTTTCCTACAAAGTTATCAGCCTGTTTTGTATTAAAATTGAATAAGACCGACAGCCATTAAATTTTCCATTCAGGAAAATTCGCAACTTGTTCGTTGGCCTTGTGTACAAAATGCTTCGGGCTTGTTCCTGCAAACTCCTTAAAAACTCTGATAAAATGCGATTGGTCAAAATAATCGTTTTGATAAGCAATGTTTGTCAGCTTATTAAATTGGGTTTGACGTATGCTTTCCAAAGCGGATTGAAAGCGGTTTATCCTTGCAAATAGCTTGGGAGAAATACCAATGTGCTGTTTAAAATACCGTTCCAATGAACGTTCGGATAAGCTTAGTTCGTTTTGAATGGTCGGTAAGCTGCCACCTTTTTGCAGTTGGGTAGTTGCAAAATTTACTTTCTCGCTTTCCGCTTTTCTTTTTTCAGCCTGTTCTATCAAAAAGCGCGATAACAATTTAATTCTTTGTTGGACAGTAGTGGTATTTAAAAGTTGGTCAGTTATATTGGTTTTAGTCAATTCGTTGATGTCAATATGTTGATTGGTCAGTTCGTTTGCATCTATTCCAAAAATAGATTTTAATGCAGTAGGTTGAAAATAAATACCAATGTTACGGAAAGGTTGAACTGATTTAAGTTCTGTATATCGTGTCGTTTGTCAGTACAAAAATAACTGTGGTAGTTTTTTATTGCCTTTATCAAGAAATGCTTTTTTGTTTTCTAGAAAAATTAGCCCTGGCAAGCCGTCCGACATTATTTTGAATGTCTTATCGGAAAATTCTAAACTATCGTCTTCCAACATCCAAAAGTAGCGAACATGTTTTCGTAATGGGTCTGTAGGATATACTTGTTGATAGTTCATTTTGACTGTTCGATATCGTCTGGTACGGTCGTTTTTTATTTGTTTTTCACAATTCTAAATCCCAAATCGTCTATTTTGAACGAGAAAGGATGACTTCTTCTTCGAGTTGTCGCCATAACACTTCTTTCTTGGTCGCACCATCCACCACCACGGAATACACGATAAGAGCCGTAAACAGTTTCATCATAAATATCTGTACACCATTCCCAAACATTTCCCAACATATCGTAAAGCCCCCAATTATTTGGTATTTTTTGTCCGACTTCTTGCGTGTGATTATTGGAGTTTTCTTTAAACCAAGCGATTTCACTCAATACTCCATATCTAATGTCTTTGGTTCCTGCTTGGCAAGCAAATTGCCATTCTGCTTCTGTTGGTAATCGAAATCCATTTGCTTCTGAATACAGCGTTACAATTTCAGTGACCAAATCAATTTCATAACATTTATCTTTTCCTAAGGATTCAGAAAGAGCGTTACAAAAACTTACTGCATCAATCCAAGAAACTGTTTCAACCGGGAGCTTGCCGCCTTGAAATGTACTCGGATTTTGATTGGTTACTGTTAAATACAAATCTTGTGTTACCGGATATTTTAAAATGAAAAACGATTTAATCTCTGTTGTCCATTTTTCTTTTATTCTGTCATCACGTAATTCTATTGTTCCTTTTGGAATTTGAATCATTTGCTCAGCAATAATTGCTTCTATGTCTATCTTTGTAACATTCATTTCCCTGATAATTTTGTAAATGCTTCATTCGTTGATGAAACAAAGCTAATTTGGTTTCCCTTATTGCTTTCATATATGAAATCTTTTAGGCTCTTGCTGTTGAATGTCGAAAAATTCCCCACAATAGCCAATTGAACACGATAAGTTGAAAATTTTTGAAGGATTTCTCCCGCCATTCGATTTTTGAGTTCAAAAAAGTCTGGAGTAATATTTTTTTGATGAATGACAACTTTATCAAATCCTTGATAATAAACGTTCCCTAATAAATTCAGTCCATCATCTATGTTGTTTATCAGGATTTGTTCTGATGAAAGTTCAGCAATCTTTATGTTATTTATCTCGTGTGTGTTTATTTCCATTTCAATCTCTGGCGTATGTTTTTTTAAATGCCCGCTAACGGTAAACTGTATGAGTAATGGCGGATTTGCGTGCGATTTTCCGTCCATATTTTTTTGCATTCCGTCAATACTTTCGGTTTGATTATGGTGGAAGCCTTATTTTATCAATTATTTGCTGATTCTAACTGTGCTTTTTCAATCAAATTTAAGGCAATCTGTAACGCTTTAATTCTACGTTCAAGTAAAGTTTGTTGAGAAGAATTTTCCTTTAAATTAGGTAGTGCTTTTTTACATTTGCTTAGAAGTGATATAATTGCAACTTTGGCTTCATTCAATTCTTCTTTTCTATGATTCATTTTTTATAGTTTTTCGTATGTTGTTTATTACGCACAAGCCGAGCTGAAAAAAAAATTGTTTTTCAGCTTCCATGATTTCCTCTTTGTTTATTTTTATTTTGTTGATACTACAATGATTTTATTGTTTCCAATTAAGATTTCCATTTTTGTCAAACATTTCGATAGATGGATTCCCTAAACTGTCAACCCTTAAGATAATTCTTGGTACCTCGTTGGCATCTTTCATAATCAGAGCAGCATTTCCGTTTTCTGTTATCAGGTTAATTCTATTAATATTGTGACCTGGTTTGCCAGACAAGTCTTTGTCATTAATAATCAAACCGGCTTTAAAATAACTATCTTCTTTATTATCCTGAGCGAGAACACCAATAGCATCGGCATTTTGATAGTCTAAAGCTATAGCATTTAAATTTGTGGTTTCATTATCGGTTATGGCAATCCCCCCTCGTTCATCACCGTTTTTATCATAAAAAATAATCCCTGCCGGATTAACTGCCCTTTGAAATGTTTTACCACTGATGATGGGAGGCGGAATATTATCCATATTGGAGATTACGATTCTGTTTTTTCCGGTTTTGTCTTTAATGTTAATCCTTTCAGCGTCCATAAATCCATTTGAGCCATTTAGTAGTATAAAACTTAAAGCGGTTAAGAGTGCGATATTGAATACGACAAGTGTATAAAACGGAATTTTAAAAGTTCTTGATGTTGTTTGCATGGTTTAAAAATGTATTTAGATTGATGATGTATGCTGTTTTTTTATCCTTCGTATATGTGAAATTCTGTTACCGTTATGAAATAGCCATCGGGGTCCCTGAACGAGAATTCCTGTCTGCGTGAATTTTTATTTAGGTGAATTTCTTCTTCAACAGTCCATTCGATTTCTTCAAGGTTACGCTTCACTTTCTTCCAATCAGAAGTTCTAAAATAAAGTAACAAGCCATTTCCTGCTGTTGAACTTTGGTCTTTCATCGTTGGGTGACCGTCCCTTTCCCAAGCGTGCAAGCAAAGCACAATTTCATTGTCCTTATTCGTCAGAACGGAAAAATGGTCTCCATCGTGTACAATGTTGAATCCAAATATGTTTCTATACCATTCAGCACTCACTTCAACATCTTTTACGGCAATCATTGGATCAAGTTTTGTCATTTTTTTTTCTATTTATTGTTTATGGTGTATGCTCATTGTTTTGTTAAGCTTTAACAGCAGGCATAATTTTTCAAATATAATAAATCAACGATTCCTGAAAAGTATCATCCTAAAAACTAGTTTCGAACAAACCTTGATTGAAATCGGCCGATAGCAATTTTGTAATAACTTTTCAGCTTCCGTAGGTTAGAGTATAGGAATACATTGAAACCCCATTTTACTCATAAAATGCAGAACAACGTTGGTTTTATCACTTTTACCATAGACGTGTAATATATTATCACAATCTTCTATATCGAAATTTATTTAGTAAGCGGGTAATTTATTTATGTAATCTTCCCTTATATGCGGTTTCCCCTTTTCAACTTGTTAGAATATTTTTTATCATAGCGGGTCTTTGCTATTAGGTGCGCTTCGGATATAAAATTGATAGTTTCTTCGAGCTTTTCTTCTACAGGATTGAGGATACAAATAAAGTGTTGTGCGGAATAGTGAGGGTGAGGAATAAAGGAATTTAATTTCGTGTAATCCCATTCCATTTTAGGATTATTGAATAGTCTGTTAAATGTCTCTTTTGAAACACCTATATTCACTCTGAATACACCGTCACGATTTAAATTAGAAACACTATCGTATTCGTTGTCTGATTTAGCAATGCTTACGAATGGAAGTACATGGTCGTTTCCGTAAAAAAAAAGACTGTAACCAAAACTTTCCAATCCTTGAACGTTTTCCAGACTTTTCGTAATGTGACTTTCAATTTTTAGTAATGACATAATTTATGATTTTCTTAATTGCAAAGTTCAGTCAATTACTTTAAATTTGCAAGTAGTTACCATTTTGATATATAGGAACATAAAGTAGAGTAATGGGTAAAATAGCAATTTCAAACACTACAAAAGAAGAAAATAAAAGCCAACTTTGCCCATTTCAGGAAGCAATGGACTTAATCTCGGGAAAATGGACGATGTCCATTATTAACACTTTAATGAATGGAAAAATGCGGTTTAAAGAACTCGAAAGAAATGTAACAGGTATTAATACACGGATGTTGGTTAAAGAGCTTAAGCAACTTGAAACAAAAAAAATAATAAAAAGAAAAGCGTTTGCAACAATACCACCCACGGTAGAATACTCGTTAACAAAGAAAGGGAAAAATCTTAAACCAATAATCATTGAAATACAGGCATGGGCTATGAAAAACCCCGACTAAAACAAAGATTTAAGTGCTTACAAGTTAGGTGTTTTGCACGAAATGCTGTAAATTAGGGTCGTTCTTGATGCGTTTCATTTCGCTTTCCACAATCTGCACAATGTCCGCTTTGACCTGCCTGTAATTGGCTTCAATTACCTGCTTCATATTGTCGTTGCCGTGTTCATCAGTAAAAGATAATATCAGCGGTATCTTTTTGTACGCTTTGGTTTCGGCAGACACCTTTTCATTATCCACGACAATTTCAGCGCGAAATATTTTCTGCTCGATACGTTCATCAAAATTGTCTGAAACAGACCCAACGAACATTCCCTGTGTCAATGTAGATATTTTGGAGGCAGGTATAAGGGTGTCCAATTGGGTGGAAATGGAAGTGGATTTATCATTGCGGTTAATGGTGATGCTCTGACGTTTCTGCAATACCTTTCCAAACCGTTCGGAAAGTGTTTTTGCTGTCTCTCCTACAACCTGTCCGCTAAAGATATTGCCGACCAGATTTTGTATTACCTTACTTTCTTTATCGCCGTAATCCCGTGTTAATTGCGAATAGTCTTGGATGCCAAAAAGTGACGAAATCCGATTTGAACGTGCCGTACTGATAAAATCCAATCCCCTAAAATAAATGGTGGGCAATTCGTCTATGACAATGGAACTTTGAAGCTGTCCTTTCTTATTGATGAGTTTTACAATCCTCGAATTGTACAATCCCAAAGCGGACGAATAGATATTTTGACGGTCGGGGTTATTACCCACGCATAGGATTTTCGGCTCTTGGGGGTTGTTGATGTCCAGTGAAAAATCATCCCCCGTCATTACCCAATAAAGCTGTGGCGAAATCATCCGTGACAAGGGAATTTTTGCCGATGCTATCTGCCCCTGCAACTGGTCTTGCGCTCCGCCTTGCCACGCATCCATGAAAGCCGACAGATAGTTTTCGAGTTCAGGATATGAGGTCAGTACCGTAAAAACGTCTGCATATTTTTTGTTCAATAACTCGATAGCATGGGGAAACGTGCAGTACTTTCCATTTTCATAGATTTTCAGAAACCAAATGATTGAAGCAAGCAATATAATTGGGCTTTCCACGAAAAAATCCCCTTGCTTCAAAATCCACGACCTATTGAGGTTCAGCATGATGGTATAAGAGGCTTCGTAAGCATCGGATATATCCGTCATAAAGGCAGGACTTAGAGGATTGCATCGGTGGCTTCGGCGTGGGTCGTCAAAATTGATAACATAAAACTTGGGCTTTACCTTATATTTATCGAAATGTTTCAGCAAATGGTTGTAGGCAATCGTGGAAAGGTCGTCAAACTTGAAATCGTAGATATACATCGCAAAGCCCTTTTCGATATGTTGCTTGATGTAGTTGTTTACGATGGCATAGGATTTTCCCGAGCCGGGAGTACCAAGTACAATCGAAGCTCGAAAAGGATTGACGATATTAATCCAACCGTTGTTCCACTTGCCCTTGTAAAAAAATCTTGTGGGAAGATTGACCGAATATTCATTTTCTATCAGACGGGTTTCCTGTTGGAAACTCTCGTTTTCATTATTGAAAACATCGTCCATCAGATTATTGCGGAGTAGTCGGCTCATCCATACCCCTGCCATGAGCAAGGCTATATATCCCAAACTTGTTGTAAGGATGTAAAGCGATGTGGCACCCCTGCCGACAGCTTTAGCAATGGCGTGTTCAGAAAGAACAGCACAAAGCCGATAACTAAGGCGGTGTAAATCTTAGCCCATGTTATCTTTTCATTCTTTACGCCCTTAGTGCCGAGACAACTTAACGCCAACAACAGCAATGCAAAAATCTTGGTGTAAAGGGTGTGGACAAACAGCTCTGCAGTACGGTTGAAATTGGTCAGTATCTTACCGATAATTTCCAGTGTCCACCCACGTTCGGCAAAGAACCCGTAACAGAACCAATAAAAGTGCATCAGTACCAAAAGAATACTTACGGCACGCATAAAAGCCATGATTTTGGCTAATCCTCTCAAATCGTCTTCTCCCTGCATTCTTTTTCAGTTTTAATGTTCGGATGTGAATTTAAAGGCTCTATACAGTAACTTGAAGAATGTTGCGACCGGTTGTGTTGAGTGGCGGTATTTGGCTTTATAAAAGTCAAAATGATTGCTAACCTATTATCTTTGCAACTAAAATATTTTTCAAGAATTCGATGAACCCACTTATTAGACAACTAAAAAAATACGGAAACCTATCGTCTAAAACCGAAACAGAGGTCTGCAAAAAAATTAAGACCATTTCAAAAAAAAAATGGCGACTTTTTACTCAAAGAAGGACAAATAATTTCGAATTTATTCGTAATCGAAACTGGACTTGTACGCTCATTTTACAATACGAACGAAAAAGAAATAAACGTATGGTTCGGTTTTGAAAATAGTATTTTAGGTTCGGTAATTCCATTATTTTTCAACCAGCCTTCCATAGAAAACATCCAGTTTTTAGAAGACACCATATTACATTACATATCAAGAAATGATTTGGAGCAACACTACAAATCTTCTCTTGAAATGAACACGATCGGTAGGAAAATGGCCGAAGAATATTGTAAAATACTGGAAGAACGTTCTTTTCTCTTGCAAACGCATACCGCGGAACAACGTTACAATTGGCTCTTAAAAAATCAGCCACAGGCTTTACAAAGAATTTCTTTAGGACACATTGCTTCCTATTTGGGTATTTCGCAAGAAACTTTGAGCCGAATTAGGAGGAAGTAACGATTTTGACTTTTGTCAAAAAAACCAATTTGTTTGTTTTGTTTCTTTGTATCAGAAAAAAAGGAACAATGAAGTATTTATTTTTATCATTAGCTATCTTGCTTGAAGTAGTGGGTTCGAGTTTTATGAAAGCATCGGAAGGTTTTTCAAAATTATTGCCAACAGCAATAACAATTGTGGCTTACATTATGTGCTTTTTCTTCTTATCACAAGCCTTAAAATCAATCCCTTTGGGAAATGCCTATGCTATTTGGGGAGGGTTAGGCATTGTCTTGACAGCTATAATTTCAGTTGTAGTGTTTAAGCAATCTTTGGACATACCTGCAATTATTGGAATTATATTGATAGTGGCAGGCGTATTCGTAATGAATTTCTATTCGAAATCGGCAGCACATTAAAGCTAAAAACGGTAATTTTAATCAGAATGAAAGAGTTCTGGTTACCATACACAAAACGATAATCCATCGGGTTTTTTTATGGTCATCGTGATTTTCAATTATTGGCGTGATGGTTTTTGCCGTTTCTTCTTCATGCGGTTGGCAAATGCCTGTTCCTCATAGTCTTCGCCCTGTGCCTCCGGCAGAACCCCACCCAATCCGTCTATCAACAAATCATCGGTTGGGTGTTCTTTATTTAGGTAGTTAAAAAGTGAATGGGCTTCTTCTTTCTCTGCGGTCGATGACTGATTTTGTGCGATTGCTTTTTCAGCTTCTTGGCATTGCCAGACCGCCTGCTCATTCCACCAATCATTAAAGACATTTGCCGATAGTTTTTTGTCCAAAGCTGAACCGTTCCAAACGGTACGGCTTTCGTGGTCGATAAAAGTCATACCGTAGATACGCCCCTCATCGTTGCGCCGTACCACGGCATTGATGCCCTGCTCCAACAGTTGCTTTTTAAGATCGGCTTCATTAGTGGCGGTGTGCATCGCTACTTTAATGGTGCTTTTGAGTACGGCTCTTGCAGGGTCGGTTTTCATTTTCTCCTTAGCCTGTGCAAACTGGTTTTGCAGTTCGTCCAGTCCTGCCTGTTTGCCGAAAAGGGATGCCTTAAAAGGACTGCTCGCTTTTTCTCCCTGTTCGTTCAATACAAAATAGACAAGCCCGTTTTTAGGCTGTCCGTGCAATTCCCCTTTGACTTCCTCTGCCGTAATATTGAAAAGCGAAAGCAAGGCATTGTATGCGCCGAGGCTTGCGTACCCGTAATACTTCGGCAGGTGTTGCAGCACCGATGCGATTTGGCTCTTATCGTCTCCGGCTCTGTAATCCACCGGACGGAATACCTGCTCGTTTCCGGTACGCTGTTTTTCCGTGGCAGATATAAGATTGTACGTTTGTTCCAAATCCCGACAGATTTCCATTGAACGTGGATGGTCGTAACTATCCGGTAGCTTCTTGCCGTCCAAACCCACACAGACCGTTACGATATGGATATGGGTACGTTCAATATCGGTATGCTTAAAAACGACATAAGGTTGGTTGCCATACCCCATGCGCTCCATATACTCCTGCGCCATTCCCACGAATTGCCCATCGCTGACCCTATCCGAAGGATCAGGGTTCAGCGATATGTGTCGCACAGGCTTTTCAGTTTTGATATTTGCGGACAGATACGGCTCAAAACACTGGTGCAGGTAACTGGTCGAATAGGTATTATCCAACGTTTCGGGTATTCTGTTCAATAACAAAACCTGCCCGTTTTCGCTGTCAATCTTCTTTTGGTTGTAGGAAATAGCACCGTACAAATTCTCACCCTTACCAATCTTTGCTATCATCCTATCTGTGTTTTTGCAGGTGTTCTTTTTCAAATTCCCGTGTTAGCTCAATCACTTTCCGGCACAAGTCCGCCATTTCTGCCGTCTGCTTTTCCAGTTTAAAGAGGTAAGCCGATGCCTTTTTCTCCGAGAAATTACGGTAAAGTATCTTCACGATTTGGTTGTAATTCACACCAACCGCTCTGAACTGGCTGTAAAAATTGGTTAGCCTTGTATGAAAATCGACTGCATCCATGTCAATTTTTACGGTTTTGACTGGCTTCTGAAAGATGCAGGCTGTAATGAAATGTGCCATTACTTTCATTCCCGATTGCTAGAACAACGTAAGGAACTGTGCGTTTTCCATGTCGTTGAAACTAATCGAATAACGGTGGATGGCAGGGTCTTTCTTAGGCTTGCGACCAACTTTGTTCGTTCGGTTTCTTCTGTTGTCTACCATATCTAAATCAACTTTAGTTAATTACTATAAACTGCGACTTTGGAGCGGTTTTCAGCCCCCTGCAAGGGCAAGTGGTTTTGAGATGCGGAATTTATTTCGAGCATCTCAAAACATAACTTGCTGTGTTTAGGCGAACAGAAAGTTTCTGAGTTCTTAAACGGCTATCAGCCGAGCCTGCTTGCGTTCAAGCCATACGACTGCCTTGATAGATAGCAAGTTTGTAGGCAGGCATAACCGCTTTAAATATATCAGTCTGACAACTTCTTTTGATTTATTAGGTAATGAGAGGAGGTGCTATTTTGTTTCTCGATCACTACCATTTATTCGTTCAAAGGTCGGAGTATGCTATGTTTCGTTTCATGGGCTAAAAAGGTCAGTGTTTAGCTGATACAAGGTTTTGACTGAAAAATACGATCCGCCAAAAGCGGATGGGATTTCTCAGCAAACTGAAGGCTTGACCTTGTAAAGCGTAAAAACACTGATTCACCTTTGCCCTTGAAAATGAAACGAATAGCATACCTACTTTTACTGAAATAGTATAAAATACTGAAAAACAATGGTGTTACAGTAAAGTGAACTAAAGCGGGTTCGATGTTCTCTAAATTTTGGTGATTTTATGAGACACAACATCGAACCCCGAAGATAATTTTCAAGTCAACGCATATCTATCAGAATACCAATAAATTACGAGCTAAAAAAATGGGACAAATCTATGTTTTTTAGATTTGTCCCAAGAGGTGACCCCGCTGAGGCTCGAACTCAGGACCCACAGATTAAGAGTCTGTTGCTCTACCCCTCTGATGCACGTTTAAGCCTTGTTTTTGACCTGTTTTGTAAAATTCGAGACAAAATCGAGATAACATGTTGAAGTACACAATTAAAATTAAACGATCAGATGATTTAACAAAAAGAGCATTTATTGAAATTATTTTTAAAGGGAAACGATTCAAAGAATATACGGGAATAAAATTAGGATTGAATATTAAACCAAATTATGCTTCGACTATTCCTCAAAGGGACGAACAACTTAAAACATTAGAATATGAATTCAAGAAGGCTATAGATTTAAATATTTACCCAGTCAACCTTAAACCTGTTGAAAAAGCAAGAAAATCTTTTTCTGCTCTTGAACTATTTCAAATTGCTATTTCCAATAAGAAAAAAGCGAACCTATCGCCTAAGTATATTTTAAATTTGGAATCAATTACATTGAAATTTATTGCTTTCCTTAATGATTCCGAATTAAAAGGGAACATTGAAAATATTGGAAGAAATCGCATTCAGGAATTCTTAAACAATTTTGGTTCTACTGCATCTTATTATATGATTGTTCGAAGACATTTGAAAGCCATTTATTCTGAAATAAATAAATTCAATCCTTATGATCTATCAGTTTTTAACAATACTGATAAACGCAAGGCTTCTCCTGTTTTACACAAACCATATTTAGATAATCAACTCCAAGTGGTATTAGAAAGTATAAGAGAATTACATCCTGATTTACATCTTTGTTGCATATTAAGCTACGGATGCCTACTTAGACCTCACAACGAAATCCGACTTTTAAAGAAAGACCATTTTAAAAACAATTTTTCAGAAATACATCTTTCAGGTTCAGAAAATAAAAGTGGTAAAATTAGAATTGTCCCAGTTCCTAAATTTGTCAGGATTTTAGTTGTTCCAAGATTGGAAAAATTGTCCAATGAAGACAACATTTTTAGTGGGAATCTAAATGCCTTTAATCAATATTACTTTAATACAGCGTGGAAAAGGATTTTTAAAAAATTAGAACCTATTGGGTTAATTCAAAATAATCAAACAATTTATTCTTTCCGTCATACTGCGGCAATAAACGTGTATAAGAAAACTAAAGACCTCCATATCCTTCAACAACTTTTAGGTCATTCGGACATGATTGTAACATTAAAATACCTCCGTGGATTAGGTGTTCACAATACAGAGGAACTTCGAGATGTAATGCCAGAACTCTAAAAGTTGGGCACGAAAATTTGATTTTTAAGCACCTTGAAAAAAATGAAGTCCAAACCATAATCACAAAATACGCCCAATTCCCTTTTGTGGAGTTGGGCATTTTTGTTTATTATTAACCATCCAATCATTTTTTATGGCAAACAACAGATCAAACCAAAACGGAGAGGATTTAGTTCCAAAACTTTTTAAAGAAGAATTTGCAATCAATGACACAATTGAAATCTCAGATTTCTATAGGAAGTACTTTACCCCAATAGATTTCTCTGTAAAATCAAAAGATGAAAATTCTGAGACTACGAACATCATATCTAATCAACGTGAAAACAACAGGATAATAAATGAAACTTTTCATATGCTATTTGAGCAATCAGAAGATGGTGGCCGTTATTACCATGATGATTATAGGATATATGAATTGATTTCCTTAGTATTCTTTAAGAAGGATTTAAATGAACTTCCAGAGTTCGAACTAAAGGTGGTAAATGATCTATTCAATCAAATCTTGGATATTTTCCTTCTCTATAAAGTTGACTATTGGAATTCTTATTATTCTCAATATCAGGAATCAATATCAAAGTCTGGATTCAATGAAGAAATTGAAGAAATAGCCTATTTAAGACTGCTTTTGGATAAATGGGAGAATATTTCAAACGTGGAAATATCTCTCCGCAAAAAGGATGAATATGGCTCTGTAATAATTTCTGAAACCCAAAAGGTAATAGATGATGATTTAAAATTGATGTTAGAACCTTTCATTAAACGTAAATATTACGACTTTATTAAAACATATAAGCTTGAAGGTGAAATATCTAATGAGGAGAAACTGGAGTCCAAACTTTATCCAAATGAAGTAACCTCTAAATACACTCTTACAAGCTTCATTTCTGAAGCAATTGCGATTTTGAATTTTGAAGGCATTAAACCTTCAATGAGTTTTGAATATTTTGATTCCCTATATACCATGGTTCATAATAATACTCACTTTGAAACCAGACTAACACCAACCTATGAATTCTTAAAAGTTGTTGTTCCTGCACTAAATATATTCTTAGAGGATCATGCTATTAAAGGTTTCAAGAAAAAACACAAGCACATGCTTATTTTTTCTTTGCTAAGATCTTTTTCATTTATTCCTTTTAAGAAAGGCTTGGAATTAAATGGTAATGAGGATGTTAAGGAGGATTTTATCAAACAGCTTCTAAGGTAAAATAGCTCAATTCCAAAAAGGGGGGATGGAAACATTAAGTTGTTTTTATCCCCCTTTTTCGTTGATGCACCTTTGTATTGTCAACAGCGGATAACGCCTCAGAAAATATGCGAATAAACTGTTGAGTGTTCTTTGAAATGCGATAACAATACAAGAAAAAATGGGGGCAAGGAAATATTAATTTAATAGTTGCCCCTCAAATTAAACAAAGAGCTTTGCTCATGACATCTAGCCAATAAATGTGCAGTTGGTTAGTTGGAAATTATAAATAATGCACACACTTTTTTAAAATGAAAAAAATTAAATTAAGGAAAGTAAGCAACAAGGTTGCAGGCTTCCAAACTAAAAACCAACCAATTACTGTTTTATCATTCTTTAAAGATGATAATAGTGAATCTGGTATCTGTACAAAAGAAGAAATGATAAATTATATTTCTAATCTAGACGAAAATGAATTTACTTCCTTTAGATTTCTACTAGAAAATTTATTCATAAAAGCCAGAGTAAATGTTTCGTCAAAAGTATACACTGATCGTTTTGATGTTGATTATGTATATGTAAACATAAATTATATTTCTGGCGGTGGAGAAAAATTTAAAGTGATCTGCTTCCCTGGTTTTGAAAATTTTAGAATGGCATTAAAAACCAAAGGAGTTTATATTAGCTTTCAAGAGTTGATTGATTACCTAAACATTAAAATTGAAATTCCTGATGAAGGTGATACTTCTGAGGATGCGGATTTTGCCGCATAATTAAATAAGTCAAG
Organism: Sphingobacterium sp. 1.A.4; assembly: GCF_002734245.1. NCBI lineage: Bacteria > Pseudomonadati > Bacteroidota > Sphingobacteriia > Sphingobacteriales > Sphingobacteriaceae > Sphingobacterium > Sphingobacterium sp. 1.A.4. Next base: position 4,011 of record NZ_PEAZ01000043.1, on the reverse strand, counting down.
GCTGTCCTATTTGGACAGCCTATTTTTTAACCTACAAATATTAAAATCATGAAAACTATTACAATCAATAAAGGACAAAAATTAATGGATTTACCTAAATCAATATTTCCTCACATTCCATCTAACCATATTATTTTTAAAAACATCACAGGTATTGGTGCAACAACAATGGAAATTCTAGATTTAACAAGGCATTCAATCATTATTGAACCAAATGTTCCAGTTATAATAGGTAAGGAGAAAAAACATCCTGAAATCCTAGGTGTTTATAGAGGAGTGTCCGAGAGACATGTTTTAGAATATTTACTAAATGAAAACATTAAAAAGAAGAAAATTCTAACCACTCCTGAATCATTTCAAAAGATAGTATTGGCATGTATTGATAACCAAAGTCGTTTTAACCTATATAAAGATTTTTTCCTTTTATTTGATGAGTGCGACAAAATCACTAAGGATATTGAATTTCGAGAATCAATAACAGATCCACTAACACATTTCTTCATGTTTGATAACAAAGCATTCATTTCTGCAACTGCACTAGTCCCAACCGATCCGAGATTTAAAAGTCAAAACTTTGAATATCTTTCAATAATTCCAAACTATGATATCACTATGAATATCGATTTGCATATTACAAATAATCAATATGCATTATTTCAGTTACTTATAAAGCAAAATGAAGGTCGTAAAAATTTCATTTTCTTCAATTCAATAAGAGGAATTGAAAAAATCATTTCAAAACTTAATATTTCTAATGAAAGTGCAGTATTTGTATCAGATAAAAGTTTAGGTGACATAGAAGGAAAGGTGCAATATGCCTCCTCTTCAATTGAAGAAGAATGTTTTGTGAAGTATAATTTTTTCACATCTAGATTCTTCTCGGCCGTTGATATTGATATAGATTATGATTGTAATATATTTCTTATCACAGACACTCATATGGCAGAACATTCTATAATCGATGCTAATTCGGAAGCAATACAAATTATAGGAAGATTTAGAAATGATAGTTTTAGGAAGAAAATAATAGCTATTTCGAACGTTGATGATAAACTAAATTGCAAGAAAATTGAAGACGCAGAGATATTTATCCATACCCTTGATTGTGTTTATAGCCACCTATTAGCACTTCATGATGCTTCTACAAAACCATCTCAAAGAGAAGCTTTTAAAATTTCATTCGAAGGTCATGTTTATAATAAATTTCTCGATCCCATCACTCGTAAAAAATCTTATTTCCTTATTGATAATTATTTTTTAAAGCAAAAATGTTTATTTCAGTATACCTCCCAAGTCGAATTAATAGACTCTTATAATACTTCTTCAATTTTTAATACTGATATTAATTATTTTAACGTTGAAACTTATTTCAGAAATTTTTTCTACGATTCACAGTCAGATATTTCAAGAAGAATATTCAGATCTTACAAACAAAACATAACAAGAATTTTTGATCTTTTAGATGGGTATAATCATTTCGAACCAACCTCTGATGAATACAATGATTTACAACAGCAAGTGGCTGAAACTCAAATGTATTTTCCAGAGATATTCCTGGCTATAAAGTTGAACCTATTAGAAGAAATATATAAAGCACATTGTAAAACTGATGTTGAAAAAGCAATTAAGTCAAAATTGATTGACGACTCAGATGATTGCATGCCTTTTATAGAAGATTTGAGAAATGAATTTCCAATCAATTCTGAATGGCAAGGAGATGATCTAAAGCAACAATTTGGAGATATAATTGACAAATATTCCCTTCCGATGAAACATACTATTGTTAATGCAAAACGATACTTAGAAATTAGTGATCGCTATAAAGGAAGAGGGGAAAATCGTAACATTTGGTTTTATAAAATATTAGATCATAAATAATGAACTCAATTTTTTGGGACAGTAAATTATTTACCCCTATAAGAGGTATTTCAAGAAAAATACTGTCCCATTTTTAGAGTTAATTCTACTTCAATTTGCTTTCCAAAACGAATTATGAAAAAGTTCAACCCAAATAAACTAAAAAATACCAAATCTGATGAAATGTTTCATTCTTCACGATTCGAGCCAGAAAGTTCGAATCCTTAAAGATAAAGATTCAATATTTTTATTTTAATCTTGCACCTAATAATACAATAAACAAGAGAGTTTAATTTTGATAAAACTGTTTAATTATCATTCATTTAAAATCAACCAAAAATCTATTTGACCTTAGACATCCTTATTGTCAACATATTACCACTATAAAACTTTTTTTCTATTCCCCCCGCATCAAACCTAGATATCAACATCCCCCCACAACGCATCGATTTGGAAGCCATTCTTTCAACATCAAAACCAATAACACAGCCTATCGGAAAGACCGATAGGCTTTTTTTATGTACAAATTTTCACAATCGATTATGAAAAATCTAATGAACGTATCTGAAATAAACGTTGAATTTAAACCTAAATTCAAGCTTTCTGAATGTCCCCAAGTTTCATCTTCTAAGGAAGCCTTTCAGATATTTAAAAATGTGTGGGACGAAGGATTAATGACCTTCTTGGAAGAGTTCAAGGTAATCCTTTTGAACAATGCAAATAGGGTTTTGGGAGTTGTTGACATTGCAATGGGTGGTAAGGACTATGTACCTGTTGATATGAAGATTATATTCTCAATAGCTTTGAAATCTTCAGCATCTAAAATAATATTGGCACATAATCATCCATCAGAAAAACTGATTGCCAGTTCGCATGATATTGCGATTACAAAGAAAGCTGTTGATTGTGGTAAACTTTTGGATATTGAGGTTTGCGATCATTTGATATTGTCAAATCATAGCTACATTAGTTTACGTGATGAGGGAATGTTTTAACCGACATTCAATATTTGTTATATTTGCATCAGTAAAAATATTTAAGAAATTAAGCGTTAGCTTGAAGTTCTTGTGACAGAGAAAACCTAGGAAATTTTCAAATGCACAACAAGGATGGATATGGTAACGTTCTACGCTATATTATTAAGCGTGGGACGTAACCTATCTGTTTGTTTGTGCAGGGTTCTCCTAGGTACCTCTCTCAGCAATCAGCTCTAGGTTATTAGTCCCACGCTTTTTATTTATTAACCATTCGAACTGGGGCATTCGAACCATTTAAATTTAATTTTTATGAAATTTAGATCTTTTTTATTTGCCCTAATTTTGGGTGCATTATTGTTGAGCTCTTGTGGATCTGGAAAGGTTTGGAGCAGAATTGGAATGTCAGAGCAAGAATTTTTGGAAACAAAGAAAAACCGTAAACGTGTACACCTGGTCCAACAAACAATTTCTAAGTCTGTTTACAAGGCTAATGATTTTAATTTCTTCTATTATTTCCAAGACAAAATCTTAGTTGAACAAAATCAGGGACAGAGACAGTCTGATTTTATTTTGGAAAATAGAACTAGATAGGGTTATGAAAAACTTTTTTCTGAATGTTTTAGCAATTCTTATTGGAATAGGATTGCCAGCGTATTATTATTACAATAAAAAACAAAAAGAAATCCATCAACAGGAGTTGGAAGTTGAGAAAACACAAGAGTTAAAGGTAAGAGAGGAAGAAAGAATGAATGAACAACTTTCAAAATCCTGTAAGTATGATTTAGCCTATAAAACTGCTATGAATTACTTATGGAAAGAGAATTATAATCTTATTGAATTAACTATGACCACAGAGAATCCTTCAAATTGTTCTATTGAATACAGTAGCGTCCTAAACGATGGAAAAAATGGCGGTGGATTTATATAGCAGGGAATGCTATATTTATTTCGCTAAAAAAACCTCCATCGCCATGGTAAATATAAACGTATTTTCCCAGATTTTGGGTCTAATCGATCGAGACATTTTTGGCAGATTGGTTCAACAATACCAATCCGACAAGCATCATAAGGGCATCAACAGCTGGACACATTTTGTGAGCATGCTATTCTGCCATTTATCCTCTGCGGATTCGGTTCGGGACATTTCTAATGGACTCCGCAGCACTACTGGCAACAT